>JAMOQM010000075.1 GCA_027064005.1 Candidatus Cloacimonadota bacterium
AAAGAAAGATACGAAGAAGAAAATGAGTGTGCCCTGATAGAAATTGACGATATGCAGGAGTTTCTGCAAGAAATAGCCTTTGAAAGGGGGGTTAGCTATAGTCCCTATACTTGTGATGATTTTGATGAAATAGAGATAGATGGGGTATATTACTTCATCTATGATAAATTATAAATAGGAGGGAAAATGTTTAGGTATCTAAAAGAAAATGAAATAGATTGTAGAGTGCAATCTATAAATGAAAAGGGGTTTAGTATATTGCTCTACAAAGATGCAAGATGTGATATGAACATACTTGACGAAACAGTTGGAGCGATGAATTGGAAAAGAGAGCATACGAGAGATAATGCTAACTGTATCGTTTCTATTTGGGATAAGGAAAAAGAGCAATGGATAAGTAAAGAGGATACCGGAACAGAAAGTTTTACGGAAAAAGAGAAAGGGCTTGCGTCAGATAGTTTTAAAAGAGCTTGTTTTAACTGGGGTATAGGGAGGGAGCTGTATACGGCTCCGTTTATATGGATAAAACCGATAGAAGACAAAGAAATATTTAATAAAAATGGCAGGCATATAACTTACACAAAGATAATTGTTTCTAAGATAGTAATAGAAGACCAAAAAATAACTTATTTGGAACTTAAAGATAATAAAGGTAGAGTAAGATTTACTTTTGGCTCATTTAAGGCAAGAAATAAGGCTACACAGAACACGGAAAAAACATTAAGAGAGCGAGTTTTGAAAATTTGTGAAGGTAAAAAACAAAACTTGGAGCTTGTTGCTAAAATACTAAATGGCAATAAGTTAGAGAGTATAATAGATAAGAAGGAACAGGACGATTTTTTGCTTGTATTAGCAAAACAAATAAGCATTCAAAAGAGGTAAAATGAATTGGAAAATAAAAAAAATAAATAAATTTAATAATAATATTAAGAGAGAAAGGATCCTTGTCTCGTCTTTCATAAAAGATGTAGACGGCAAAGTAATTCTTTGCAAGGATATAGAAAAGATAAAAATTGTCGACAATGCTATTGTAGCATTTATTAAGAATTCTAAAAAAGAATATGATTTAGATTCTGGAGTTAATCTAGAATCTAAGCTAAAATATTGGATTAATCTAGTAGAAAAAAAACTAGAATGGGAGAAATAATGACAAGTTTTGGAAAAAGATATTATGAAAATGAAATAGAAAACCAAAAAGAAATGATAAGTTTATTAAAGCATGTAAGTGGGTTTGTTACTGATATTCTAGAGAATAAACCAGAATTGGCAAAAGATGCTATTGAGATATATCTAGACAGCAAGGTCTTTATTTGCCAGAACAATATTAAAATGTGGGAGAAAATATTAAAGGAGGAAAAATGATTGAATTTATAAAAAAATGCTCTGTGTGTGGCAAAGAATTAAGTTTCAGAATGACTGAAAAAGAATACCTTAATTTTTTCGGAGACAAAGAAGACGACACTACAGTTATTTGCGGTGTATGTGAAGAAAATATGGAAGAAAAGAAAATTCTTGTTGTTTACTTTTCTTATTTTCCTGCAAATGTGAGAAAAGAACTTGCAATGAGATTTGAAGATGAACTAATCTTCAAACATATTTCAAAACTTGATAATAATATTCTGAACTCTGATGAATACGACAGAATATTATTTTTTGGCAAGAACTTCAGCACGGATACAATCGAATTACTTAATAAATTAATAAAAACAAGTAACAAGAAATTAGGCTATTTAAGATTTTTAAATAATGAAATAAATTGGTTTAAGGGGGTGAAATGAGAAAGAGACTAAAGAAGAAAAAGTTTTTTAGAAATTTAAATAAATTTATAGAATTAAATAATGGTGGAAAAAGTGACTTGTCTGATTATATTTTAGCAGCCTTATTAGAAGGAGAGATTATAAGATTAGGAAATCTTTTTAAAAAATATAAGTTTATTAATAATAACAAAGAAAAAATTGTTAATATTCTTAACAAGTATTCAGAAAGAGATACTTACTTTTAGGATAATATTTCTTCTCTTTCCTTTCTTGTATACCACCTGTTTTCATTATCCATCCAAACACATTCAATCTTTTCGGCTCTCATTTTTTGATTTAATACAGGGCTTTGAGATGGAAATAAACGAGTTAAGCCATTCCCAGAATTCCAATGGAAACATGGTTTTCCAAATTTTGAAACTAACTTGTA
>JAMOQM010000076.1 GCA_027064005.1 Candidatus Cloacimonadota bacterium
GGTATCTTTTTTGCATATTTTGTTTTAATAATTTTAAGAGGACATCCGGTATCTATTATTCTGTCATTAATCAACTTCCGCCTGATATAATTAGCAATTTTAGACTGAATTTTTTTGGAAAAAGTATCTTGTCTATTTTTTCTAATACCGATAACAGAATCATAATTATTTATAAATTTAAGCAATTTATTAAAATCAAACGGTGTTGTTTGTAAATCCGCATCAATGTAACCGATAAGTTCCGTATTTATTATATCAATAGCAGCTTTTATAGCACAACTCAATCCGCAATTTTTTTTAAACTTGATATATTCAAATGCTTTGTTATTTTTACAAATATTAATTATTTTTTCATAGCTTCCGTCGTTTGATCCGTCATCAACAAAAAGAACCTTACACTTAATTAATGATACTTCAAAAAACTCATTAAAAGTTTTAACAACTCTGTCCAAATTTTCTTTTTCGTTATAAACAGGAACGATAACTGTCATCTTATATTTAGAATTTTCCATATTTCTCACTGCTCATAAAGTCTCTATTTTTCAAAATTCTCCTATTATTGAGTCAGGTAATTTTCCTAAATCCATAATTTCTATTTTTAAAAAAAATCAAATTTTAAGAATAAAATGCTGCAATTATTTTCATAATTGCAGCATAATTTTGTTATATGAAGAGAATTAGACCTCTTCTTCCTCACCGTGCAGTTTGTTCATTATTCTCTTTTCTGTTTTATAAGAAATACGATCAACGATACTATAAATAGACGGAACAATCAATAAGGTAAAGAACGTTGCGGAAATCAAACCACCGATTACAGCAATCGCCATTGGTGCTCGCATTTCTGAACCTTCTCCGGTACTAACTGCCATTGGAAGCATACCTATAATTGTCGTTATTGAAGTAATCAGCACAGGTCTGATTCTATCCTGACCTGCCTGCAAAAGAGCCTTATGTTTTTCAATTCCTTGGTTTATCAATTGATTAGCACGATCAATAAGTACAATTCCGTTATTAACCACAATACCCGCCAGAATTATAATTCCAATAAAAGCCGGGATACTGAGAGTTGTTCCTGTTATAAATAATGCCAAAATCACTCCGATAACGGCGAGTGGCATTGTAAACATTATTATGAACGGTTGACTAAAGGACTCGAATTGGGAAGCCATAACGACATAAATCAGAACGATAGCAAGAAGTAAAGCTTCAATCAAACTTTTAAAACTATCTTTCATATCTTTGTAAGAACCGCCGTATTCGATAAAATACCCTGAAGGAAGATTTTTTTGAATATCACTAATTGATTCTTTCACCTCTTTTATTGTGGACCCTAAATCCCTATCAAAGATATTTGCTGTTACGGTCGCTTTTCTTGTCTGATGCTCACGCTCAATTTTTAAAGGACCATAGCCTTCCTTAATTTCAGCAACTTGCTTTAGGGGTACTGAGAATCCTAAAGGTGAGCTGATACTGATATTCTCAATTTCTTGTAAGGAATTTCTGCTTTCTTCTTTCAGTCTAACCCGAATATCGGTTTCATCCCCGTTTTCTTCTCGGAAAATCCCGGATTTTGTTCCCAGTGTAGAGGTTCTAATTGCAGAACCGATTTGGGCAACCGTTAACCCATATCTAAAAGCCTTGTCCCTATCAACTACTATATGTCTTTCCGGTTGCTGTGCTTTCAGAGAATTATTGACATCTCTGATACCTTTTATAGGTTTTATTTTTTCAGCGATTTCATCGCATATTTCTCTCATTTTAGTTAAATTTTTACCATATAATTTTATGGTAACGGGAGAACTTTCTCCGCTTCCTGTCATCTGGGTTGACATATCGACAACAGTTAGCTCAACATTCTTCAAATCGGGTGCTTTACTACGAACTTCTTCCATTATTTCATCGGAAACTCTTTCACGATCTTCTCTATCGGAAAGTTTGAAAAATATCGTTGCTTCATTAACACCGGTTGGACTGGATTGATCCATAGCAGCCATCCCGTCCCCCATAACTCCTTCATCAACCATATAATATTTAACTTCTTTTATTTTCGAGAGTATATCTTCCAATCTGGATGCAACAGCATCAGTTTCTTCCAAACTTGCTCCGGACGGCAATCTTATTTTTAAAATTTGCATTGGCATATCCATCTTAGGCATAAACTCGGTTCCTATTTTTGGAATAAGAAGTAAAGAACCGACAAGAAGCAATGCAACAATTGAAATTACGGTACCTCTATGACTTAATGACCATTCCAATGCTTTTCCATATAATTGTTTCAATTTACCGAAACCTTTTTCACCGGTCACTTTTTTATATTCTTCTTTTGATTCGCGTTTTTTAAATAAAAAAGACGCTATCATCGGAACAAGTGTAAGAGAAACAAATAAAGAAGCAAATAAAGCAAAAGAAACCGTTAAGGCAAGGCTTCTTACCATTTGCCCGGCAATTCCTCCCGAAAAAGCCATCGGGAAAAATACGGAAACAGTGGTTAAAGTTGAGGCTGTAATTGCCATTGCCACTTCGGTAGCACCAACTTTGGCGGAAGTTATTCTATCATCACCCAATTCAAGGTGTCTGTATATATTTTCAATAACTACAACCGCATTGTCAACCAGCATACCCACTCCGAGAGCTAAACCTCCTAATGTCATAATATTTAAAGAGTATTTTGCCAGATATAAAGGGATGAACGTTGCAACTACGGAAATAGGAATTGCCAGAGAAATGGCAAGAGTAGGACGCCAGTTTTTTAAAAAGAAGAACATAACAATGACAGCCAACAAACCACCCATTATGGCATTACTGGTCGAGCTGGATGTTACCATTTCCACTACATGACCTTGATCCATAATCTCAATAAATTTAATTCCTTCTCCCCGATAATTCTTCATTATCTTGGCAATTTCAGCTTTCACGGATGTTCCTACCGATAGCGTATTTGCTCCGGATTCCTTTGAAACCATCATCATCACGGATTCTGTTTTATTTGTTCTCAGATGATATCTCTGTTCTTTATAGCCATCCAAAGCAGTTGCTACATCTTTTACATAAATGATGTTACCGGTCTTTGACATTGCAATTGGAGTATTTTGAATTTCTTTGATATTTTTAAATTCGCCAACTGTTCTGATCAAAAAATCGTTTTGTCGGCTAACAACATGACTTGCCGGGATATTAAGGTTTTGAGCCTTAAGAATATTTACAATATCATCAATGGAAATATTGTTTTTTTCCAATTTTGTTTTATCCACAACAATTTGTTTTTCGGATTCTTTTCCACCCATTATCATCACGGAAGCGACTCCGTCGAGATGCTTCAATTGCTGTTCAACATCATCTTCAAGAAACTTTCTTGTTTTATGTGTATCTTTCCCAATAACTCCATACACCAAAACAGGCATATCAGCCATATTCATCTTCATAATCATTGGTTTATCCGCATCATCAGGAAGTTGATCGGAAATCATATCCATTGCATCACGTAAATCCTGAGCAGCAAAATCCAGGTTTGTTCCCCATTTGAATTCTACACTTATAACGGATTGGTTTTCCGAAGATTGTGATTTTATGCTTTTAATTCCTTTTACACCTGCTAACGCGGTTTCCAGAGGTTTTGTCAGCGTTTCTTCAATATCTTCCGAAGATGCACCAGGATATATCGTAATAATTGAGACAATAGGGTAATCCATATCAGGCATCATCTCAAGTCCCATTTTTGAGAATGTAATCACTCCAAAAATAATTGTAAGTATCGTTAGCATGGTTACGGTAACTCTTTTATTCACTGAGAATTCAGGTAAATTCATAATTTCTTTCTCCTTATTTTATTGTAAAAGAATAGATATTAATCCATAATTTCTACTGTAGTTCCGTTTTCAATAGCTATATTTCCGTTTGTTATTACAATCTCGCCTTCGTTAATTCCTGACAAAATCTGTACTTCATTTTCATTTTGGATTCCGAGGCTAACAATTCGTTTTTCCGCTTTATGATTATTCACGATAAAAACAGTATTATTTTTTACAATAGTACTTTGCGGTACAACAAGAGCATCTTTTTCTTCAGCAAAGATAATTTTAGCTCTTGCAAATTGATTGGGTTTTAGTTTATTATCCGAATTGTTAACAATAATTTCACAAGTAAAAGTGCCTGACATCATATCTGCTTCCTGTGAAATAAAGGAAACTTTTCCAATAAATTCGCTTTCCGGATATGAATCGGTAGAAATAATTGCTTTTTGTCCTTTTTTAATTTTTACTATATCTTTATCGGAAATCTGAATTTTCAATTTAAGATTTTCTATATTCACGAGACGGAGAATAGCCGGACCGGTTGGTCCCATTGCCATTTGGCTAAAAACTTCGCCTTCATTTTTCAATTTGGCGATTATGTAACCTGAAAACGGTGCTCTGATTTCTTTATTTCTTGTCATAAATTGATATGACGCTTTTGCTGCTTTGTATCCGGCTTCCACTTGGTCAAATGTTTGGTCATCAATTGAACCTTTCTTTTTCAATTCAAGCATTCTCCGGTAACTTTTTTCAGCATTTTCATATTGAGCTTTTGCCTGTACATATTGTGTGCTGTCCATAATTGCCAACAGAGCATTTTTTTGAACAAAATCACCTTTTTTGACATAGTATTTCAAAACTTTTCCCGAAAGATCGGGTGCAATGTCTGCCGATTTTTCAGAAAATAATACACCTGAAAATTCTTGATAATTTACAATATCTTTTCTTTCTGCAGAAGTTACTTTTACATAAGTTGAGTGCTTAAAATTGCCGGTAGTTTCATTTTTTACTTTTCCCTGTTTATTGCATCCAACCGATAAAATAAAGGTTAAACTTAGCATTCCGAGGAAAACCGTTTTTGTTTTTTTAAAATTTTTCATTGTAGTCTCCTATTATTCTTCTTTTATTCTTTTTCGTTAGTGAATTTAATTAACTCATATTTTGAGATGAGAAAATCATAATATGAAGAAACGAGATTCATCTCGCTTGCGAATAACATAATATCTGCATCCATAAGATCGCTGTTAGTGATCATTCCCTGTTCAAAAAGATTGTTAATCAATTTATGGTTTTCTTTGGCAAATGCAAGAGCGGATTTATTGTTTTCCACCGTTTGTGCTTTCGTCACCACATTGCTAAAAGTACTTTTTGCTCCCACTAAGATATTATCCTTTGTTGATTCCAATGTTAGTTTTGTTTTCTTAACGTCATATTTTGTTTTTTTCAGATTTGTATAATTCGCACCACTGGAAAAAAGCGGGAATGAAAATGCAGCAACGAGATTCCAATTATCGTCACCGGAGAAATCAAATTCGTCATCATTTTCAATCTGGTAGGAAAATTGCAGATTTAATGAAGGCAGAAAATTTCCTTTTGCCATCAAAAGTTGTTTATCCATAATTTTATCGGTCGTGCTTAAAGTTTTTAGAATCGGATTGTTTTTTTCAGTTTCATTTAATATTTTTTCTACTTTTTCACCAAATTGTTCATTTTTGATTGAAGCATATTTTTTAATTTCCGTATTATAATTTTCCACATTTATTTTTTGCGGATAATATAATTCATCTGTTCCCAAAAGATTTTTCCAAACTGTTAATAGGACATTTAGATTATTCTCAACCTCATTTAAAGCCGTTTCATCATTTTTCAGTTTTACTTCCCATTGTAAAACATCGGATTTTTTTGCTGTACCGGCTTGATAATTATCCCGAACTTTTTTTAGATGTGCTTTGGAAGATTCCACACTTTTTTGAGAAAGTATTAAAACATCTTGAATTTTGAGGATATTAAAATACGTTGAAGCAACTTGGAAGGTAATATCGTTTTCTTTACTTTCTAATGAAAAAATCGCTTGATCTTTTGCCAATTTGGAAAGTTGATAACCGAGAATAACTTTACCACCGTTGAAAATCGGTTGCTGAACAGTAATGCCGTTATTAAAAGAAGTTTTGTAAACACCTCCGCTCATTGCAGCACCGGAGAAAGGAATGTAATTTCCATTCGGTATTCCATTTGCTCCAAAAACAGGTATCTGCATAGTTTTGTTTGCTGCTTTATAAGTGTCATCATCAAGTCGAACCATCGTCGAATTAAAGGCAACTTTTGGTAGAAAATTTGTAAAAGCATTTTTTTTACCCCATTCAGCAGATGTTAACGAATTTTTCTCCGATAATACATCTTTGTTTTGTTTTTTAGCCAATCGTATGCTTTCATCAAGAGAAATATCTTTAGCAAAAACAATTGATATCGTTAGAACTAGGATTAACAGCAATATTGGTTTTTTCATTTTTTGACTCCTTATTTTGATTTATATTATTAATTACATACACCTTGTATTATAAAACTACCGGTATAGTTTATGACTATGATAGATATCATAAGCATGAATAAAAAATGTTAATTTCATTTTACCTCTTTTCTAACCCGCTAAACATTATATTGACTACATCATCAACAATCTTGTTCAGTTCCATTTCCCGGTTACCATGCAAAACAAAATAGTTGATTCCCCAAGTTGTTCCGCTAATCATATAAATGACAGAATCAATCGAACGGTTCACAAAGACATTGCGCTCAATTCCTTCGGATATGATTTCCGTTAATAATTTCTTTTCAAATTTATCGAATTTATTTTTCTGCCTAAATGCCAATTGTCTTTGTTCTATAGATAAATTCTCTTTTAAAATTAAGTCGAAATATCTTTTTTTATTTTTAAATGAAATCAATTCCTCCAAAACAAATGCATAAATTTTATTTCTAATTGTATCTTGTTTAACTACTGCGTTTCTGATCTTATCTTGTATCTTTTTCATTTCACAATTAAACATCTCATTTATTATATCATTTTTGCTTTTAAAATAATAGTAGAGAGCGGTATTTTTCATTCCGCACTCTTGGGCTATATCATCCAGAGTCGTTTTTGCGAATCCGTATTTTTGAAACATAACAGATGCTGCTCTTAAAATACCTTCTCTTTTACTCATATCAAACTCCTTTTTTATTTTTTGAACAATTTATGAATTAGTTCGAAAAACTAAATCCTGGTTTTAGCGTCAAGTTTTTTCTTCTTTTTTTTATTTTTTGAACAATTTATGAATTAGTTCGAAAAACTAAATTATGGTTTTAGCGTCAAGTTTCTTCTTCTTATTTTTGGCATTCTCCCAAAATTTTTGACAAAACTACTTGACCCAAACAGATAAATTAAAATACATAAATAAAAATTTTAGGAGGAAACAATGAAAAAATTATTTTTCATAACTATGGTTATCTTGGCTTTTTCAATTTTGAATGCGGAGAAAAAAATATCTTACGGGCTTAAAATTGGAGGTAATATCGCAAATCAAACTTTCAAACATTCCGAATTTCCTGATTTAGATACAGACAATCGTTTGGGTTTTACAGCCGGAATTTTTGCAGAGTATAATGTAAATCCAAATTTCAGTTTTCTTTTTGAAGGGGATTATGTTCAAAAAGGTATGCAATTTGACCTGGATTATACCGATGAAAATGGCATTGTTTATAAAAAAGTTACTAAGGATAATCACGTAGATTATCTTTCCGTTCCTATGTTGGGAAAATATTCACTAAATATAAAAACAGCAAAGATTTACGCAATTGCCGGTCCCAGATTAGATGTCTTATTAGGATATAGCGGTATGATGGAAAATGTTTATGATGAATTTGACAGTGTAGATTTTGGGGCAACGTTTGGTTTGGGTTATGAATTTCATCTTGTAAATTCCAGAAATTTACTTCTTGAAATGAGATATTCCCCATCTTTAACAAATTCCTATGAAACAGATTTATTAAAAGTCAAAAATTCTTCTTTCGAATTTTATACCGGCATAAAATTTTAATTAATTCATATTTTATAAAATAGCAAGTCTCGAGGCTTGCTTTTTTTTGAAGAAATTTCCCTTGTATTTTTTAAGTCCCTATCTAAAATCTTTAAAATGTAAACATATTGCTGAACCACTTCCCCGAAACCTTTTCTAACAATTTTTTCTATATTCTTTGAAACTGATCATTGAAGCTATAAAAAAAGCCAAAAAAGAAACAATAAACACGGTCTGCATTCCAAACATCTTTAATATTAAAAATCCTAAAGGCGGAATTATCAATCCTCTCACACCTGTTAAAGCAACATGAACCGATTGATACATTGAGACATCATTGTTTTTAGCAAAATAAATCGTTCCCAAATTCCAAGCAATTAAAATTCCGGACATGGCAATACCATATATAACATAAGATAAATATACAATTGAAATTGAGGTTGAAATATTGTTAAACAATGTTGAAATAAATAAAATCATCGGAAATAAACTGATTGCCAAAAATGAGATGGCTGCAAAAAAATTAGGATGGTTTTTGTCGTGAATAAACCCGGCTATCGGAGCAAAAATTAAAATACCGATTTGAGAGATAACTCCTTTAGCAACAAAAGTCTGCGTATAATTCATGTGAAGATTATTAACCAAATATCTCGGAATTACCGGTAAAACAATCATAAAACCAATACCGTAAATCATAAATGCTATTTCATAATTCCTATATTTTTTATCGTTTTTTAAAATCTCGAAAGTTCTGGTTAGGGGAGAAATGAAAATTTGTTTTAAACTCTTTTTTTTCTTCAAATGTTTTGTTTTTTCTTTTGTATCAATTTTGATTGCAGCTAAAAATAAAGCCCCGATTAGTCCTAAAACACCGACAGCAACAAAAATATACTTATAATAATGTTCATTGATATCCAATAATCTGCCGGCAATATAACTTCCTATTAAAGCAACTAAAGTCGATAAAGATGCGGAATATCCAAATAATTTTCCTCTAATTACCTTCCTAAAATTAGCCTGAAGAAGCGTATTCTGAGTTGGAACAATCAATGAATTGAACGATAATAAAAATGCTAATAAAAATATGAATTGGTAAATATTCGTAATAAAAAATCCTAAAACCAGCGACAATCTTCCTAAAAATCCTGCTATTAGAAAATACTTTGATTTATTTTCGGAATCTTCAATTATTTTCCCCCACCAAATCGATAACAAGCTTGAAACCGGAAAAATCATAACTAAAATTGTTATTTGCCAATCAAACCCGTGAAAAGCTTTTTTTGCAATAATATCTTGCACATTTGTAACACTCGTTACAAATCCATTAAAGAACATTGCACTCATAAAAAGGCTAAATGTCCTTTTTTCTACAGCATTCATCTTTGTTTTCATTTTGTCTCCGATTTAGTTTGCGAACGTATTTTCTAATTTATTGATCTGATTCCCACAAAAATAGTCCCGCTATTCGGTCAATCTTAATTTATATTTTCTTTACAATATCTATCGAAAGTCTATAAGTTCCATTGATATAACATCTTTCTTGTTTAGACAAATATTATTTTGGGAAACACCCGATTATTCAAAGATTTTTATTCTGAGAATAGTCAAAACCAAAAACTCCCTAAAACCCATCTTAGTTTTGAAAAATTTATGGGAAATTTAACTAATTTGACAATAAGATTAAAGTAAATAAGTTGGGTGCGATAATTTAACCCATTAAAAAAAATAAAGGAGACTGAAATGAAAAAATTATTAATTATTTGTATGTTGATTTTCGTAACATTTATCAATGCTCAAGAGACCAAAACTTACAAAAATCTTTCGAAAGCTTTAAAAAATCCTGAAAAAGTATCTCGTTTGGATTTGAATTTTGCCAGAATTGGAGTTCTTCCCGATTCTATCGGATTACTGACAAATTTAACTTATCTCAGACTTAGTTCCAACAACCTAAAAAAACTGCCGGAAGCTATTCTCAAACTGAAGAATTTGATTGAATTGGATGTTAGTTTCAATGAGCTTGAAAATTTACCGCGAGGTTTAGGAAAACTAAAAAACTTAACAAAATTGAAAATCGGCTCAAATAAAATCACAAAATTACCCGAGTCAATTGGAGATTTAAACAAACTCACATATCTTGATGTTAGTTTCAACAATCTTACATTTCTTCCTGAAAGCATTGGAAATCTAAGTAATTTGCAAATATTAAAGATTAATTCCAACCGATTAACCACCTTACCAAATTCAATTACTAATCTTAAAAATCTATCAAGATTGGATATGGAATTCAATAATTATACTTCTTTACCGTCCGGAATAGTTGAAATGGATAACTTGGAAAATATTGAGCAGATTACAACATTTTACGATAATTTCATTTCCAAACAAGAACAAAAAAAAATAGAAGAGGAAAATGAAGCAAAACGTTTAGAAGAAATTTCTCATTATAAATATCTTCTTAATTTTACAAATAGTGATTTAGAAAATAAAAATACAGGAAAATTTGATGAAGAGAAAGCTTATGAAAAGTTACCCTGGAAAATTAATGATATTTATGAATATTTAAGCACAAAAAACGAGTTTATTTATAATGCCAAAAACTTTTCTTTTGAAAAAGATAAAGTAACCGACACGGTTTTAATCGGATATAAAATAGAAAAGAAAGATAAAGTAATTGAGTCTCATTTATATAATTTTACTAAAAAGCAAATGCTTCCGAGGCGCGGAATGTTCGCAGATATAAATTTTACTATTAGAAAAGATTCAACCTCCGCCTCCATGAAATTTATGCCATTTCTGCCTTTAATGACGTTTAGAACTCTAGATAGAAATGAATCGGTAACAATCAAAAATAAAACTTATGATTGCACAATTGTGGAAGGTTTTTTTATGTTTCAAAAAATTAGGTATTGGATGGTTACAAATACTCCGGGATTAATTGTTAAAATGATCAGCGAATCCACTTATAACCGAAGAACTTGGACTTTGAAAGAAGTTAAATAGTTAAAAAATAAATAGTGAAAAAGATAAGTATTATGTTTTTATTGATGATGATAAGTTATCAAGGCTATTTCTTATCTGAATTCCTTATTTATTGAGTTCACAACTTGTGAGAAAAAAGATTCAATGCCGATAGCTACAGTCTTATTTGAAGCTTCTTTTAATAAATAATGATTCACTAATAATCTCCCAATATTTTTTCTTTATTGGATAGTTGGCAGGCAAGATGACTGATAATTTCGGCACGTTGTCTGCCATCTTTTTATTTAGACTATATCGACTGTTTTTGGTATGCCAATTAATTCACAAAAAAAGCCCGAATTACTCGGGCTTTTTATCTCTCAAATTATGTTTATTTCAAAAGGATACATTTCTTCATCGTATAAGTTGTATTATCAACTGACATTCGATAGAAATAAATTCCTGAAGATACTTTTTGATTTTGATTATTCTTACCTGTCCAAAGAACTGTTCGTCGTCCTTCCTTTTGCGGAGAATTAACGAGAGTGGTTATTTTTTGACCTAAAACGTTGAAAATGTCTATTTTCACAAAACCGGATTTACTCAAATTATATTTAATTGTCGTTGTCGGGTTGAACGGATTCGGATAATTTCCGACAAGTTCAGTTATTTTCGGAATTAGATAACCGTCATCAGCATTAACTATTTCCAAAGTTACCGTCCAATTTTGTTCAACCTGAAATTCTCCGTCGGAAACAATACAAT
>JAMOQM010000077.1 GCA_027064005.1 Candidatus Cloacimonadota bacterium
CAACTAAAGCTTTTTTAGCGGCTGGGGCTTTTTGAAGATCATTGATTGCAAAAGCAGAACCAATCAATGATACTAACATCAAGATAACAAAAATTTTCTTCATTTTTTCTCCTAAGTTTTTAAAAAATAACTAATTAAATGTTTAATGAACAATAAACATAATAACGAAATTAAAAAGACATTTTAGTAAAATTATTTCAGAAATAATTAATAGAAAATTACAATAATTTTGCAAGTTTTTTTTTCAAGTATTTTTCCGGTAGTTGAAATAGCTGTTATTAGTTTCCTAATTTTCTCTTTTTCGAGGATCTGTTTTTTTGAACATCTATAAAAAAAGCCTGAATTAACAGGCTTTTTTTAATTATTTCATTTTCATTAAACCGTAAAAGGCTCCCCCAAACAATATTACAAATATGAGGATTCCCATGAAAATTGCTAATCCACTCATACAACCTCCCGCTTTGGTGATTTAATAAATACCAATGTAACTAAACCTACAATTACAGCTCCGGCTAAAACTAAAGAAGGTGTTACATAACCGGTATGTTGATAATAGAGATAGAACGAATATGAACTTCCTGCAAAAGAAAGAATCGCGCCGATGACTCTTAACCAAAGTACGCTGATGTTTTTCATATCGTTGCGATTTTGCAGATATATCGAAAGGAAGAATAATCCTATTAATAGAACCCAACCTCCGCCCATTAAAGCCCAAATTGGATATCCACCGTATGGAGTTTTTATTTCTTTAATAATTGAAGAGATTATTGTAATTAATAAAACTATGGGAGTTAACCACTTAATTGAAAAAATCCAAAAGTTTCCTAATTTGATTGATGAAGTTGCATCCATATCGGCACTTAATTTTTTCGTGTCAAGGAACCAACCAAATAAAATAGCTTCCATTAACCCGACTATAACAAGTCCCCAATTCATCCAATGATCAACGACATCGAGATAATATAATCCGGCGCTGGTCATATAAATTACTCCTGCCAAAAATCCAATAATACAAACAACAGCAGCAGTTGTTTCACGTTTGAAATTGAAAGAATCTTTCAAACTTGTTACGACAGCTTCTACCAATGAAAATGCCGAATCTATACCTAAAGTCAAAAGCATAAAGAAAAAAGCAATTCCAAAAATGGATTGGGAAACAATTCCTCCCGGTAAAGTCGCAATTGCTGTCGGATATACTACAAATGCCAATCCAGGTCCGCTGGCAACAACTTTATCTACAGGTTGACCAGTCTGAACGGCAAGATATCCAAGCACGGAAAATATTGCGAATCCGGCAAAGAAAGATGTTGCACAATTGGCAAAAGAAACAACCCAAGAATTAGTGTGAATGTCTGATTTTTCAGGCAAATATGAGGCATAAGCAATCATAATACCGAATCCTAAAGATAAGGAAAAGAAAATTTGCCCATAAGCTGCAAGCCAAACATTTGGATCTAGTAATTTGTGAAAGTCCGGGCGTAAATAATAATCTAGCCCCATTCCGGCACCTTTTAAGGTAATACCGCGAATGATTAGAATTAATAACAATGCCCAAGGTAATCCAACAGTCCAATTCACAACTTTTCCAACCACCTTTACTCCTTTAAAGATAATTAAAAAGATTGCAATCCATGTTAATAATGTACCTAAAACTATTGGCCATTGAATTCCACCAATTGTTCCGATTCCCGAAGATAATCCCAGCACATCATTATAGAAGAAACCTTTTGAATTTCCTAACCACTTAACGCCTATTGATTTGAATAAATACAACCAAGCCCATCCCATAATGACAGCGTAATAAATTGTTATCATTGTTGATACGCCAATAGCTGTCCAGCCTATATAATTGGTTTTCTTTTTGAAAAAACCATAAGCTTCAGACGGACCTTTTTGCGATCTTGTTCCGATATAATATTCCAAACTTACTAAAGGAACACCTGTTGTGATTAATGCGATAATGTAGGGGATGAAAAATGCACCGCCACCATTAGCATATGCCATATAAGGAAATCTCCAAACATTACCCAAACCAATAGCCGAACCGATAGCCGCCATAATAAAAGCACTTCTTTTATCCCAACGTTCTCTAGCCATAAAACCTCCGTAAATAGGTAGTTAAAATTGAAAAAATAAATATTTGATTAACGAAATTGAAAAAAAATATAATTATAAGAAATAAATTATGTTTTAAAAAAGGCAGAGACTAAGCTCTGCCATGATATTTATAAGCTTTAACTTATTTGAGTAAAAGCATTCTCTTAACTTCCGAATGGTTTCCGGTATTTAATTTATAGAAATAAACACCACTTGAAACTTTCATATTGTTGTTATCAAGTCCTGTCCAAACAACTTGTTTTGTACCTTTTTCAACGTTACCGTTTACAAGAGTTTTAACTAATTGACCTTTTACATTGTAAATAGAAAGATTAGCGTTTCCTGTTTTAGGCATATTGAAAGCGATTGTTGTAGTTGGGTTGAAAGGATTAGGATAGTTTTGACCTAATAATTTAGCTGAAGCAACTGAATTACTATGGTTATCATTATTTCCAACTAATTGACCGAAATTGAGGTCAACAGCCATATATTGAACAGTACCACCATCAGCAGCACCTTCTGATTGAATTGAAGAACCGAATGAGTTATCATTAAGATACATTATATATAAAGTTCCCCAAGTATTACCATCATTATCAACGTGAACATTTTTTAATCCGTCAGCAGGATATGTATATTCAGGAATAATTCCGGCCATTTCAGGAGTGTCGATTGAATTGATAGAAATCGGGTCAGACCAATCACTACCATTCCAAAGAGAAATAAAAATTTCAGGAACTGTTGCCCATGATGCGTAATCAGGATCACCAGCATCATTAAAGTATTTGTTTTTAAGACCGTCTTCCCAAACACATACTTTTAAATCACCATCAACAATAATTTTTGTGTCATTTTCGTGGAAAGCCAAATCATTTTTCCAATAGAAAATAGGCCAGCTGGCAACAGTCTCAAGGTTTCCATCAGCATCAACATTAGCTACACCGTCACCATCGATATCCCATGGTACGAATAAGCCTTCGCCTTCACCTTTAGGATAGATATCGGAAACAACAAATTGGTCTGTTGCAGGATCATAGCAAGCTGATTTTACGTTTGCATAGTAAGGATAATAACTATCTGTTGTATCTTCTTCAGCTCTTTGTTGGAGGTATTGATTACCGGTAAACCATAATTTACCATTATTATCAAAGAAAGAATTTAAATGACCTGAATAATTCCAATCTTCCCAAAGTTGTCCGCCAAAAGGAGGAGTTCCATCAGGATTAGTGAAAGCAGAACCATCAGCGTTAACAGGTTGGTCAACCATTTGGCGTGAATTGAATTCGTGAACAGTCCAAGAACCTTCTTCACCATAGTTATCACTAATTACAACAAATTCGTTGTTTGCATCAAAAGCTGATACGTCATCACCAATTGTATAACCGATAAAAGCAACTTTACCATCATCAGAAACAGCCATTGATTTCATAGGACGTTTGCTTACACCTTCGGAGTTCATAGCATCAAAATAAGGAAGTGTAAATAAGGTAAAATCTAATTGTGCACCAGCATTTAAATCATCGGTTGAAAAATCTGCGTAGCCAAATAAAACACTTTCACTAGGAATCTCACCATGTTGGTTATAGTTGTTTCCATAAATATAGAGTCTTCTTTTACCTTCAACAGGTGAAGGACCAACAAAAGCATAAGGCCAGATGTATTCATCATCAGGATAATCCGTATTGTCAATAGCAGGATAAGCGGTAGTTAAAAGGCCCGGAAGGTTCATGACTGAGAACATATCATAAACGAAACCATCTTCATAATCACCGTCTCCATCCATGTCATCATGATAGATAAAGAAAGGATCACCGGTAACAGGATCAATATCCATTCCGCAATATCCTTCCCAGTCATCATTTGATGAAACTGTAGAAGATGAAGCTAAAGCTCCGTTTGCATCAATATATGCATAATAAACACGACGGCTGGCATCAGCTGTTTCTCTTCCGTGGAAAGCCATATAGATTCCACCTTGTTCATCAGATTGTAATCTGATTGGAATGCTGTTATAACTACCGATTTGATAATCATAATAATCAGAAATAATATCGGTTGGGGCAACGGAAATATTAAATTCCGGAGCATCTCTGTGAGCTGCAATAACGTTATGAGTATTTGCAACTAAAGCTTTTTTAGCGGCTGGGGCTTTTTGAAGATCATTGATTGCAAAAGCAGAACCAATCAATGATACTAACATCAAGATAACAAAAATTTTCTTCATTTTTTCTCCTAAGTTTTTAAAAAAATAAATAATTAAAGGGTTAAAGAACAATAAACATAATAACGACATTAAAAAAACATTTTAGTAAAATTATTTCTAAAAATAACTAATAGAAAATCACTAATAATTTTGCAAGATTTTTTTTTCTTTTTTACTAATAAAAGTTCCTAAAGTATAATAATAAACCGGTTGATGGTTCTATAATGTCTTGAAAATAAAGGAGTTATGCTGTATGGAGAAAATTTTAAAAAAAATAAAAAAATATCTTTAATAAATTACAATAAAACAAAAAAAATGAATCTCTTGATTGCTATTACCAAGCTTTCAGAGGTCTTCTAAAAAGTGTTACAGCATTTTCATCTTGACCGAAAAGAAAGTTTTTCAGAAATGAAAAAAAATGGAGATTACAATAATGAGTATTTTTCTTTTAGATGGGACAGCTTTTATTTATCGTTCTTATTTTGCTTTTATCAACAATCCGCTTCGTGATAAAGCCGGAAATAATACTAGTGCAATTTACGGCACTGTTTCAGCTTTTATTAAATTAATTAATCGTTTCCAACCTGAGAAAGTTGTTGTTTCTTTTGATTTAAAAGATAAAACTTTTCGTCATAAACTGGATTCAAATTATAAAGCAAATCGCCCCCCGGCTCCCGATGAACTCATTTCTCAAATTGAACCGATTAAGAAATATTTTGAGCTTTGTGATGTCCCGGTCGTTACCAAAGCTGGTTTTGAAGCAGATGATGTTTTGGGAACTTTAGCAGAATATTATAAGAAAAATGATGAAGTATTTCTAATTACAGGTGATAAAGATTATGCTCAACTTGTTGATGATAATGTCGTTATGTACGATCCTTTTAAAGATATAGAATATACTAAAGAAAAAGTTTATGAAAAATATGGTGTTTCTACCGAACAATTTATTGATTATTTAGCCCTTGTTGGTGATAGTGCTGATAATATTCCCGGAGTTAAAGGGATTGGGAAAGTTCAAGCCCAAAAATTATTGGAAAAATATGATTCTTTAGAAAACATATATAATAATGTAGAACGTTTAACAAAAAGTCAGCAAAAAAAGTTTATTGAGAATCAAGATAACGCTTTTTTATCGCAGAAATTAGCAAAAATAATTCGCGATATTCCAATTGATTATGAAAAGATAGATCCAAAATTCAATCTTAATTCTCTTAAAAAAGCAAATGATTTATTACTTAAATATGATTTAAAATCGTTAGTCAAAAGAATTAATAAATTAAAATTCCCTGAAATTATTTCAGAAGAAAAAGATGTTGAAGATAATGAAAATAGTGATGATGATTCTGAAACAGACTTATTTTCATTAATGATAGATGAAAATTATGAAGAAGAAACAAGCACTGAAAACAATGAATTATTTAAAGCAATCTGTGTTGATTCGGATGAAGAATTTACTAAATTTTTAGCTAAAATTGAAAATTATGATGAGATTGTTCTAAATACTGTTAATGAAGGAAATAATGCAAATTCGGCGGAGCTTATCGGATTATCAATATGTTTTGATTCTGAGAAATCCTATTATTTTCCTTTCGCTCATTTGATGGAAAAAAATTTAAACAAAGAAGCTACTTTGAAAAAATTAAAGGGAAAATTGGCTAATAAATTCATTATCAGTCATAATTTTAAGTTTGATTTGATAATGTTAAATAGACATAATTTTGATTTAAAAGGAAATATCTTTGATACAATGATCGCTTCTTATGTTTTAAATCCCGGTGATATGAAGCATAAATTAGCTGATTGCGTTGAAAGAGAATTTGATTATCAATTGGAACCGATTTCAAATTTATTGGGAAAAGGTAAAAAACAAATTTCTATTGATCAAGTTTCAAAAAATGAGGCAACAAAATTCTTTACTAAAAATTCATATTTTACCCTCAAATTGAAAAAAAATTATAAGAAAGAATTACAGAAAAATTCGTTGTTTAAGATTTTCTCCGATATAGAAATTCCCTTAATAAAAGCTCTCGTTAAAATGGAAGAAAACGGCGTTTATGTCGATAAAAATATTCTCAAAAATATTTCTCAAAAAATACAATCCCGTCTTTCAGAATTAGTAAAATTAATTTATGAAGCGGCAGGGAAACAATTCAATATAAATTCTCCTCAACAATTGTCAAAAATACTTTTTGAAGATTTAGGAATAACGCCGACTAAGAAAATTAAAACCGGTTATTCGACCGATACATCAGTCCTCGAAGTTTTGCAATCTGAATATAAAATTGCCAAATATCTTTTGGAATATAGGAAAATATCTAAGCTTCAATCAACTTATGTAAATGCTTTGCCTGAATTAATTATTGAAAAAACCGGTAGAATTCATTCTTCCTTTAATCAAACTATCGCCTCAACCGGACGGTTATCTTCTTCCAATCCTAATCTTCAAAATATTCCAATTAGAAGTGTTTTAGGACGAGAAATCAGAAAAGCTTTTGTTCCTCAAAATGAGAATTGGTCAATTATTGCTGCTGATTATTCTCAAATAGAATTAAGGATTTTGGCTATTTTTTCTCAAGATCAAAACCTAATTAAAATTTTTAACGAAGGTGGAGATATTCATAGTCAAACCGCTGCGATAATGTTAAATAAACCGATTGAAGAAATTTCTTCTAATGAGCGAAGACACGCGAAAGTTGTAAATTTTGGAATTATTTATGGAATGGGCTCTCGAAAATTAGCTAAAGATTTAGGCATTACGGTTAAAGAAGCTAAATTATTTATTGAAAATTACTTTGAAAAATTTCCGACCATTAAAAAATATATGGATGATAAAATTCAAACAGCTCGAGAAAAAGGTTACGCAGAAACACTATTTGGCCGAAAATTGTATCTTCCCGATTTGTCTTCTTCAAATAACAGATACCAAAAAGCAGCGGAAAGAGTTGCCGTAAATATGCCAATACAAGGAACTGCCGCCGATATCATTAAAATTGCTATGATTAGAATTAACGAAAGAATAAAAAACAATAAAAATATTTTGATGATTATTCAAGTCCATGATGAATTGGTTTTTGAAGTTAAAAATGATTTTGTTGAAGACGCTCAAAAAATAATTGCTGAAGAAATGGAAAATATTTTAACAGATAGCCCTGTAAAATTATCTGTTGACATCGGAATAGGGAAAAGCTGGTTTGAAGCTCATTAGTTAAATCTAATTTATAAATAAAAATAAGGAATGAAAATGATGAAAAAAGAAACTAAAAAAATTAAACCGATTTATACGCATCTGATTTTTATATCGTTATTATTTATTTTTCTAACAGGATATTTTCATAAAATGTCTTTTGGAGGATATGTACCGCACGCAAGTGATACCAGTCAATGGAGAGCTTCTGCTCAATCAATATTGGAATATGATAAAACGCATAAAAATCAGGCTTTATGGAATTCTAATTTGTTTTCCGGAATGCCGGGATATTTAACCTATTTTAAGAAAAAAATACCATTTATTGATAGTTTTAGAAAAATAACCGATCACGTAGTTAATTGGAGGATTTTGTTCCTATTTTTCGGAGGATTAGGCGTTTATCTTTTGATGATTTATCTTTCTTTTGAACCGTTTATAGCTTTTATCGGAGCAATTTCTTTTGCCCTTTCATCTCATTTTTTGGGATTAATTGATATTGGGCATAATACCAAAATTCGTGCCATAATGTATATTCCGTGGATAACTCTTTCGCTGTTCTTTTTGAAAAAACACAAAAATATTTTTGGGACGGGTTTGATTTCAATTTTCCTAATCGGTCAAATGCGAGAAAACCATCCGCAAATTTCGTATTATACAATTATGATGATTGGGATTTTTTGGTTAATAGAATTATATTATGCTTTTAAAAATAAGGAATTAAAAGAATTTTCACTATTTTCAGGATTGCTTTTTATCGGAGGAATGGTTAGTTTATTGGCAGTGGCAAATCCCTATTTATCAATTCAGGAATATGCAAAATATAGTATGCGAGGAGCTCACGGTTTGGCAACATCTTACGCTACAAGTTGGTCTTTTGCTCCGCTGGAAATTATTTCATTTTTCGTTCCCGGGTTTTACGGGGGAATTTCACCTTATTATTGGGGTTGGATGCCTTTTACTCAAACTTATATGTATTTCGGAATAATTATTCTGATTTTGGCGATTTTTAGTTATAAACGTTGGGATAATAAGATTGTTAAATTCCTTATTATCTCTGTATTTGTATCTTTAATTTTGTCTTTCGGACGGCATTTTTCACTTCTTACAAATTTTATGCTTCACTATTTTCCGGGATATAATAAGTTTAGAGTTCCGGCGACAATATTGGTTATTCTTCAATCCTCGGTAGTTGTTCTATCCGGATTCGGTTTAACGGAATTGGTGAAAAATAAAGGAAATAATAATTGGATTAAGTTGGTGCGAAATTTCTTAATTGGAGCAGTAATTCTTTTTGTTTTATTTTTGATGGGACAGGCTATTTTCGGGAATCTTTCCTTTATGAAAGAGGGTGAAAAAGCAAGATATTCTATTGCTCAATTAAAACAACTAAAACAGATGAGATTAGATATTTTGATAAAAAGCGGTTTAACTTCCATGTTTATCGCGATAATTGGTTTAACCTCTATTTTCTTATTCATGAAAAACAAAATGAAAAAAGTTGTACTTTTCTCAATCTTGGCAATTCTAACTACCTTTGATTTGATAAATACAGATAAAAATTATTTCCAAAATTTGGTTCCAAAAAGTACGATTGAAAATCAATTTACTGCGACTCCTACAGATAATTTCCTTTTACAAGATAAAGATTTGTATAGAATTTATCCGTTGGGACAAGGTTTCGGACAAAATAAATGGTCATATTTTCACCAATCAATTGGGGGTTATCACGGAGCAAAATTGCAAAGATATCAGGATATTTATGATCATTGTCTATTTTATAAACAAGATCCGGGTATTCCAATAAATTGGAATTTGCTAAATATTCTAAATACGAAATATATTATTTTCAACAATTCTTTACATTTAGATAAACTTCAATATTCTTTTTATGATGAAAATACTAAAGATACTGTATATAGGATTAAAAATAATTTTTCAAGAGCTTGGTTTGTTGATAATGTTAAACTAATTAAGGACAAACAAAAGATTTGGAATGAAATTAATTCTGCTTACTTTGACCCTTCCAAAACAGCTATTGTTGAAGAAAAAATTTCCGGTATTTCCACACCGGATTCTTCAAAAGTGAAAATGCTTTCATGGAATTCCGAACAGATGAAATTGGATGTTACAACAGACAAAAAAGCTTTTTTAAATATTAGTGAAGTTTATTATCCTGCCGGTTGGAATGCTTATATTGATGGAAATAAAACCAAAATTTATGCTTCCGATTATATTATTCGCGGACTTGTTGTTCCCAAAGGGCATCATATTATAGAAATGAAATTTGAACCGAAATCGTATTTTTTGAGCGTAAAATTGAGCTTAATCGGTATTTTATTGTCGTTGTTAATGACTTTAATTGGCGGGTATTTTTTCTTTAAAAAACATTATTCGGGAAAAGTGATTTATGTCGTACAATAATTTAAGAGGTTTGTATGTTGTTGCAACTCATATCGGTAATTGGGATGACATAACGCTTCGAGCGTTGGAAATTCTAAAGAATGTTGATTTTGTAATTTCTGAAGAATATAAAAATGGTAGCAGATTACTTAAGCATTATGGGATTTCAAAGCCAATTGAATTGTTAAACGAACATAATGAAAATGAGCGGTCTATAGAAATCTTTAATAAATTAATTCAGGAAGGTGTTTCTGCCGCTATAATTAGCGATGCCGGAACACCTGTTTTTGCTGACCCGGGAACAAATCTTGTCGATATGTGTCTCAAAAATAATCTAAAAGTAACACCTATTCCCGGTGCATCTTCTTTGATGTCAGCTATAATGGGGGCTGGTATCAAAATGGATAAATTTCTCTTTCACGGATTTTTACCGGCAAATAAAGATGAAAGAATTCGTGCCTTGAAGAAAATTAGGAATCTGTCGGATTTTAATATTTTATTTTTAGAAGCACCTTACCGATTAAAACAGTTTTTGCGAGATTTGATTTTGGTTTTGGGTGCAAAACGTAATGCGGTTTTAGCATACAAATTAACTCAGCCCGAAGAAAAATTTTTCTGGGGTACTTTGGACGAAATGAGAATCATGACAGAAAATCTTCCTAAAGGTGAGTTTGTGTTCATTTTAAAAAAAAATGAATCTTATAAGAAAAATTTCAGGAGAAAATAATTCATGAAAAGGTTATTCAACTTAATCTTTATTATTTTACCGACAGCAATTTTTGCTTCTCCGATGATGAAGTATTTTAATTTGAAAAAAACAGGAAGATTAACAGATGTCTCTCACACTAAAGAACTTCTGCTTCTTTTGGTAGGTTTTATAATTTTATTGATCATTATATACATTATCGGTAAAAAAAAATAGGGTGTGAAAATCACCCTTTTTAGTTTCTAAAATCCAAATAAAAATATCTTACCACTAATTAACGAGAATACTGCGAATTACACAAATTTTTATCATTTAATTATTTTAAAGAGCTATGTAAAGACTTTTCTGTAAATTCATGCTAATTTTTATTTCTTTTATCTAAATATTTTATTCCTACACATCCATTTTTCATCGGTTTATTTAAGTATATATCCTACAACCGATGCGGTATTTTTGAAGATTCTTGTTATTTTTCTTTGTTTTTTACCGCGTCTTTCTCTAATTATTGGAAGGTATTTTATTTTCATAAGTCAATCCGGAAAGAAAATATCAGGGAATTGTTTTGAATTCTATTTGTTGGTAGATTTTACCTTTTGAAATTCGGTGAGATGATTCTATTTCAGAAAGTTAGTAATTGGAAAGGATCAAAAAAACACCGGCTAACCGGTGTTTTAAATGATTATTTATTGAGTTTCTTAATAATTTCTTCGGATGCCAAAACAACGACATTTGCTGCGGGATAAAATGATTGGTGAGGTTGAGAAGCATAACTTAATTCTGCAAGTTCTTCAACTGTTGAATCTTTTTGAATTGCATAAGTTAATAAATCTATTCTGCCAATAACAGGTTCGCCACTAACAATTTGAGCACCTAAAACGCGATGAGTTTTTCTATCTACAACCAATTTCATTTGCTTATTCTTTTTAGTCGGCATGATTGGAAATTTTGTTGTAACTTTACTATAACCGCAAATTATGTCAAAGCCTCTTTCTTTGGCAATTTTCTCGGTAAATCCGGTTGAACCTAAATAGTATTTTCCAACTTTTGTAGCGGCACCGTTGAAAAATCCTTTATAGCTTCTATTTTGTCCTAATAAATTAAATCCTAAAATTTTAGACATTGGTACGGCATTTGTTGCTAATTTTCCTAAAAGAGGTTTGTGATCTATTCCTGAATAAAATTGGACACAATCTCCGACAGCATAAACATTCGGAATATTTGTTTCCATTTTATCATTGATAACAATTCCCTGTTTATCAATTTCAAGAGTTGTATTTTTCAAAAAATCTATTTCAGGTTTCATACCAACTGCAAAAATTACAATTCCGGTTTGTTTTCCCTTTTCTTCACTTTGAAATTTGATGATTTTTCCGCTATCCATAACTACTTCTTCAACGAAGTTTTCACCTCGTAATTCCGTAACTCTTGCATTTCCGATAAAATTTACACCTTTGTTAGTCATTTCAAAACGAAGTTCTTCGCTTAATTCTGCATCTAACATATTTGGAAGGACAGAACCTGCCATATCGATAAGATTAACATTAATTCCTTTGAATGCCAAAGCTTGAGCCAATTCTATTCCGATTGCTCCGGCACCTACGACAACAGCATTATTGACGTCTTTATCCAATTTTTCTTCAATCCAAATCAAATCGTCTGCTGTTTTAAAACCGGTAACTCCTTCCAAATCAATTCCCGGAATAGGAGGCATAAACGGAGTTGCTCCGGAAGCAATAATCAATTTTTCATAAGTTAAAGATTCCCCGTTTTCTAAATTCACAACTTTATTTTCAAAATCAACATTTTGAGCTTTACTTCGAATTAAATCAGCTCCGGCATCCAAAACCAAACTATCTTCTTTAAAAGTTTTTTCATTAGTTATTAAACCTTCGATAGCGTAGGGAAGAGCACAATAAATCATACTATGATTTTCAGGACGGATTACCGCCATTTTGAATTTTTTACCCAACATTTTAGATAATGTAATTCCGGCAGGTCCTCCACCGATTACAATAATTTCGTATTCTTTCATTTTTTCCCCTCTATTTTATATTCTTAAATAATTTCTTTCTTCACCCAATTCCCATTCTTTTTGAATAAGAGAAATGTTTTTTTGAATGGATATAATGGCTTCTTCAATAGTTTTTTCTTTAGTTAAAATACACACAAATTTACTTTTTATTCTTTTGATGTTTGGCCCGAAAATTTTTGAAACAGCAACTTGAACATCTTTTTCTTTAAGTAAATTTGTAATATTTTTTGCTTTTTTCGGATCAGCGTGCCTTTTTTCTTCTTCCGTATTATTTTCGATTGAATCGATAAGTTCAAAGTTATCTTCATTTATTTCATAAATTCGATAATGTAATGCATCTCCGAAATGGCGATCCATAAAATTAATTCCGTTATCTGTGGCAAAAGCTACTTTCATTTTTTCTCCAATAAAAAATCCTCCCATATTGTGTAAATATGGAAGGATGATGTTATAATTAAAATTCTTTTAATTGATTATTTTTATAAGCTTCATAAGCTTCTTTAATTGTCATATCTCCGGCACCAACATAAACTTTCATGCCTAATTGTTTAATAACTGTATTCGCATTTCCACCAGGTCCATTTCCGGTAATAAGGACATTAACTTTAAATTCTGTCATTTTTTGAGCAGTTTTCGGACCGGCTCCGTGAGCATCATTTTCAATTGCTTTGTTATCAAATGTTTCAATTTTGTCAGTTTCTTCATCATAAATAAAGAAATATTCGGTTCGTCCGAATCTCGGGTCTATTTTAGAATTCCATTCCGTACCTTTTGCTGTAAATAATATTTTCATTTTTTTTCTCCTATTTTTTATTAACTTTTGTTTTTATATTTTCCCACGTATTTTCTAATATTTTTTTTATTTTCCCATCTTCAAATTCCACAATGGATTTTCCTTGAGTCATTGCTTTTGTAAAATTTTCGTCATAGGGAAGTTCCGCTAACAATTCAATTCCTTCTTCATCTAAAAATTCTTTTATCTCTGTTGCTTTATTTGAATTAATATCAGCTTTATTTATGATACAACCGGCGGTTAATCCAAATTTTTTGACAACTTCATATACTCTTTTTAAATCATGCACTCCGGAAACAGAAGGCTCGGTAACTAAAATTACAAAACTTGCTCCCGATAATGATGAAACCACCGGACATCCAACTCCCGGCGAACCGTCAACAATGACAAAATCCTTTGCTTCGGATTCAGCTAAAATCTTTGCTTCTTTTTTGACTTTTGCCACTAATTTTCCCGAATTATCTTCTCCAATTCCTAATTTTGCATGAACCATTTTTGTGCCGGTTTTGATATTGGAAACATACCATTGTCCAACTTTCGGTTCATACATTGTGATTGCGTCTCTCGGACAAACAAGACTGCAATATCCGCAACCTTCGCAATCTATTGGTTGAACTACATATTCTCCCTCAATTATCGGAATCGCATCAAAGCGACAAACATTTTGGCATTTCCCGCATTTTATGCACTTTGATTGGTCTATTTCTGCGATTTTTCCACTGTAAAAATCTTGAGAGTTTACATAATCAGGTTTCATTAAAATGTGCATATCAGCAGCATCAACATCACAATCAGCAACAATAATATTTTCTTTTCCTAAGATTGAGAATGAAGCGGTAATTGAGGTTTTACCTGTGCCGCCTTTTCCGGAAATAACAACTATTTCTTTCATTTTGATTCCTCCGGATTATTTTTAAAGATGAAATCTTTGATTTTTTCAAATTCTTTTTTGACTTCTTCAATCTCGGAATAAATTAATTTTCCTGAAGAATATAATTCAGCTATTTTTCTCATATTTGGAATTTTAGCGACAATTTCAATATTGTTTTCTTTGCAATATTTTTCCACATTTTGATCACCCAAACCAAATCTATTGATGATAACACCCATTTTTTTATTTAGAATATTCATTGTCTCAACAGCCAGTTTTAAATCGTTTAACCCAAATAAAGTTGGTTCTGTAACTAATAAAACTAAATCCGCACCTTTTGTTGCTTCAATTACTGGACAAGAAGTTCCCGGCGGTGAATCAAAAATCTTTATTGCATCATTAGAAAAATTCTTATCAACATATTGAATTGTTTGTTTAATTAACGGCACGGCTTGTTCTTCTCCAATAATCAATTTACTTTCAATAAAATCAATATTGGATAATTTATAATGCTTCAATTCGCCCATTTTTTTGGGAATCATCGGAAGTGCATTTGTCGGACATAATTCCGAACAAGCATAACATCCGTGGCATAATTCAGGGAAAACCATAATCATTTTTCCCAATTTCATTACAGCGTTAAAATTGCAAACTTCTTGGCATTTTCCGCAAAGAGTGCAATCTTCTTTTTTCCACTCAGGAATTACTTTGAATTTGTCCTCGGCGTGAATTAATTTACCGGAAAGGAAAAGCCCGGAATTGGGCTCTTCCACATCTAAATCAGTTAAAACAACCGATTGATTTTCTGCTAAAAAAGCGGAGAGATTTGTTGAAACCGTTGTTTTCCCTGTTCCGCCTTTACCACTTGCGATTGCTATTTTCATTAATTTCCTCTGTTAATTATCATGAGTAGATGGAATAATTAGTATTGGTATTGAAGAATTTTTTATCAAAGAATTTGTAGTGCTTCCAATTAAAAGATTATAGAATCTTCCATGTTTGTGAGATCCGGTAATAATCAAATCAGCTTCGCATTTTTTAGCTTCTCTCAAAATATTTTTAACTGTTGCACCTTCTAATAAAATAGTTTTTACTTTGATGTTTTCATTATCAAATTCTTTTTCAATCTGATTAAGTCTATCTTCAATAATTTTTTTCTGTGTTTCGATTATTTCAACAGAAGGCATTACATTTATCTCGTAGGAATCTAGAAATAGTTGAATACTTTCAGAATGAATAATCGTGATTGTTGAATGAAATTCTTTGGCCATTTTTTTAGCATACTTTAATACACTCTTGTTTGCCTCAGTAAAATCTATGGCAACTAAAATATTTTTCATAAGACACTCCTTTTGACCAAAAAATAATCTTTCAACATAAAAGTCTATTTTTTTCTATCGTTTAATAATTCTTCTCGAATCATTGGGCTTCCACAATTGGGGCATTTTAATTGAGTACATGGAATTCCTTGTTGATGAGGAACTTTTGTGCCACATTTTGCACAGACACAATTTCCACCAACACTGTAACCGCCACCGTTATTTCTACCGCGACCACCGCCTTTTCCCATTCCTCGACCGGAACCAAGATTGTTACTTCTCATTTTTTATCTCCTTTATTTCTTTATTTTCAATTATTTCGTATTGTGCTTTAATTATCTTAGATTTATCTTTAGCTTGTTTTTCTATCTGTTTAGGCTTAAAAATATTGCCGACAGTGTTTTTTATTTTACTGTTGGGAGAACTAATATCTTTTATGATTAGACCTGCAAGAGCTGAAATAATCGTCCCAATAATAGAATTGTTTCTTTCGGAACTTCTGCCGTTATTATTCAAATCTGTCCTTCTGTTTCTATGCTTAAATCCGTTTATGTGACGACCATCTCTCATCTTTTACCTCCCAAATCATAAACAATATGAGTACGGCTACAATACCGCACTCATATAAATTAAACTAATCTTCAACTTTTTTAATTTCAGAAAGTCTTTTTTCCAAAATCGACATTTGATTTTTTAAAGCTTCCATTTCGCTTTCGATTAATTTACTTTCATCGACATTACTTTGAGGCATAGAATAGTTAGGATAATCAAAATTTCTAAATCCTCTTCCATAACCTCCACCCATTCCACGACCATATCCACGGCCGTAACCGAATCCCGAATTAAATCCGGCTCCACCACGTGGAACTCCTTTAGTAAATCCCGGAGTCGAATAATTGTTGCAATATCCAAGTCCTCTACCTGTCATAGGTCCCATTCCATTTGGTCCTCGTCTGTCACCTCTAGGCATAATTTACCTCCTGTTTCTAGATTTTCTGTTTCTACAGCATTTTCCGTGTCCAAAAGTTCTCGCCAAATCTTTTAGATTATGTGAGTTACAATTTGGACAACTATTTATTTCATTATTAAAATCAGTGTTAAAGACAAAACCACAATCTTGACATTGAATCAAATTTCCGCGGAAATGAATATTCCCACCTTGAATATTTAAAGCAGTTCCTTCGATCATAAAAGAAGCCACTTTTTTTCTTGCTTTTTCGATTAATCGCGAAAAAGTAGAACGGGAAATTTCCATTTTTTCGGCAGCTTCCGAATGATCCAATCCAAGATAATCAGTTAACCTGATTGCTTCATATTCATCTAAACTTAATTCCGTAATTTTTAAATCCATCTGTCTAACACCTGTCGGTTTAAACGATGAAAATAAGGGTGGAATTTTTACCATTCTTTCTTTTTTAGGTCTTGTCATTTTTACCTCACGATATTTTCATAAGTCAAGATAATGCACATATGTGCATTATGCAAGTTTTTTTTTGATTTTTTTTTAAGTAGGATAAAAGTCAGTCGGAATTTAAAATCTTTTGACACTTTCCCTTCCTTTTGTATTTATAAAACTAACAAGGAGTTAATGATGTTTTTAGGTTATTTGTTGGTTTGGATTATTGTTTTAATTCCGGGAATTTTGGTTATTTGGGCGTTTATTTATCTTGTGAAAAATTATGATGGGAGTACATCAATTGATAAATATTATAAATAACCTATTTTTTTGCATCTCAAAGATTAAGATATGTTTAATTTTTTTTCAGTTCGGATCGATATGATCAATCAACAAGAACAAAGAAAGAAGAATTTGCCACTGATAACACGAATAAATACTGAAAGGAAAATTTCTCACCAATACTCAATAATCGGGAAAAATAATAAATGAATGATTGTCATTCCTGTGAAAAAAAATGATTGTCATTCCCGTGAAAACGGGAATCTATTATCCTATTCGGAGAAACAACAACCAACCGGAAAACAAAAGAAAAATAAGATTTAGCCACTGATAGCACAGATAACACTGAAAAGATAAAGAAAGAAAGAATTTATCCCCTGATGGCACGGATAAACACAGAAAAGAAAGATTCCCCGATACTCAATAATGGAGAAAGATGATAACCGGATGATTGTCATTCCTGTGAAAACAGGAATCTATTATTTTATTCGGGGAAAATTAGTGCTGATTGTTAAAGTCGAACAATCGGAAGAACTCCCGTTGGTCGTACATTCCGATGGTCTTAATTTTACATTTTAAATTTTACTTTTTACTTTTTACATTTCTTCTCTTCTTCATTCAAAATTCAAAATTAAGCATTCATAATTTCTTTTCTTTCTTTCTTAAATTTGTATAAATTTGTGGTTGCTTTTCAAAGTCGAACAATCGGAAGAACTCCCGTTGGTCGTACATTCCGATGGTCTTAATTTTACATTTTAAATTTTACTTTTTACATTTCTTCTCTTCTTCATTCAAAATTCAAAATTAAGCATTCA
>JAMOQM010000078.1 GCA_027064005.1 Candidatus Cloacimonadota bacterium
TTTTACTTTTTACATTTCTTCTCTTCTTCATTCAAAATTCAAAATTAAGCATTCAAAATTTCTTTCTTAAATTTGTATAAATTTGTGGTTGCTTTTCAAAGTCGAACAATCGGAAGAACTCCCGTTGGTCGTACATTCCGATGGTCTTAATTTTACATTTTAAATTTTACTTTTTACATTTCTTCTCTTCTTCATTCAAAATTCAAAATTAAGCATTCATGATTTCTTTTCTTTCTTTCTTAAATTTGTGTAAATTTGTGGTTGCTTTTTAAAGTCGAACAATCGGAAGAACTCCCGTTGGTCGTACATTCCGATGGTCTTAATTTTACTTTTTAGTTTTTACTTTTTACATTTCTTCTCTTCTTCATTCAAAATTCAAAATTAAGCATTCAAAATTTCTTTCTTAAATTTGTATAAATTTGTGGTTGCTTTTCAAAGTCGAACAATCGGAAGAACTCCCGTTGGTCGTACATTCCGATGGTCTTAATTTTACATTTTAAATTTTACTTTTTACTTTTTACTTTTTACATTTCTTCTCTTCTTCATTCAAAATTCAAAATTAAGCATTCATAATTTCTTTTTTAAATTTGTGTAAATTTGTGGTTGATATTTTAAAGTCGAACAATCGGAAGAACTCCCGCCGGTCGTGCATTCCGATGTTCTTAATTTTATATTTTACTTTTTACATTTCTTACTCTTCTCTTTCTTTCATTCAAAATTCAAAATTAAGCATTCAAAATTTCTTTTTTAAATTTGTGTAAATTTGTGGTTGATATTTTAAAGTCGAACAATCGGAAGAACTCCCGCCGGTCGTACATTCCGATGTTCTTAATTTTACTTTTTAGTTTTTACTTTTTACATTTCTTCTCTTCTTCATTCAAAATTCAAAATTAAGCATTCATAATTTCTTTTCTTAAATTTGTGGTTGCTCTTTTTAAAATAACATCATTATTTACTACCAATCTATTTTTCGGTCAGGGTCGATATGATCAATCAACCAATTAAAATATTCGCTGATTTCTTCGGTAAGAGACATTGTTTCGGTGCGATATTTTCCGGCAAACCAATTGCGTATTTTTTGAATATCCAGCTTTCGCAATTGTGCTTGTTGCTCCGGAGTTAAATCACCTTCTCTTTCCGCATTATGGAGCGAATATCCTCTTACCAAATCATAATCGACATAAAGATGAGCATACATATCTTTGACATCACTCAAGAACCACCTATCATAATTTTCCAGCTCCAAAGCAATGTTTTCCGGATACGCTTCATCATCTTTAAAATAAGGCTCTTTTTTAGCTTTCATAATCGTTTTCCTCGCTTTATTTTATTATTCCGCAAATCCTTTATCCAATCTTTTATCTTCAATGAATAATATGACTCAAGTTTCGCAAATTTTTTCCGTGTTTATCACACATTCATTTCTTAAAATCATCTATATTTTCTTAGTTAACTTTTTATGTTTTCAGCTGTTATGCAATAAAATCCAAATAACATTATTAAATGGAATTGCGAAAAGTTCCTGATTTACATATTCACTTTTACGATTCAAAAAGTCTTTTCCAATAATTTTGGAAATTGTAGCTTCAAACTCAGAACTTTGATATTTTTTTCATTATTTTTTCATAGACATTTCAAATTCAATTGCAATTTTATGCAGAATATCACAAATCATTCCTCAAAATTTATCAACAAAATTATACTTTATAACAAATTATTTTGCACTATGTTTTGAAAAATTTAACAATTTTTTGATAATGTTCATTTAAATCTCCGTTTGGATTATTATTTGTAACAAATTACAATATATACAAATAGGAGGTTTTTGTACAGCTTTTTTTACTACTCTTAGCTGTTATTTTTCAATGATTCAACAACTGCGAAACTTGAGTTATAAATTTATAGTAGGGTAGTTATTAAGTTTTTCAACTTTATCATAACTTATTTTTAATATAGGGATACCGAATTTTCCGCAACCTTGGTTTCTCTTTCAATAATTATAGGAATCTTCTATATCCCTTTCTTAATCTATGTAATTTGATAAAAATAAATAAAGTTCTTGCCAGATTTTCCGCACTCAGTTGACTGTTGAATAATATATTATTGTTTGGCCCTGGAGGATATATTTAAATGATTGATAAGATAAGTATTATTAGAAAGCAACTTGATAATCAAAATGATTCAAGTAAAAATATAAAATTAAAGCAAGAGCTTGCAACATTATTGGCTAAAGATAATGAATTTGAAGAAGCTTTAAATACTATTACGGAATCGTTAAATCTTGCCCAAAAAGCTAATCTTCCTCAAGAAGTAAATAAGTCTTTACGAATACTGATAAAAATATTACAAATTAAAAACGATTTATCTTTATCACAGAAAATAGCAAAAGAAGCAATTAGATTTTTTAAAAATTATTCGGATAATTCGTCGCTGATTCTTATCCTTAATCATTTAGTACAAATTTCTTATCTAAAAAAGAATTATAAATATACTTTGAAGGCTATCACCGAACTTATTCTTATTATTGAAAAAGAATTTCCGGAAAGAGACAAAGAAATTATCAAGTTATTGTTTCAAAAATCTGATATTGAAAAACAACTCGGTTATTACGATGTTTCCAATGAAACAATAAACAAAGCGATTACTTTATCTAAAGAAAAAAATGATATTCCAAATCTTGGCCAAGCTTATTATTTGATTGGTATGAATTATGTTAAAATGGAAAATAGCGCTCGAGCAATGGATAATTTCTTAGAGGCAATTAAATTACTCAAAGAAGTTAAAAATAATAAATTACTTAGCGATGTCTATTTGCATATGGCTGAGATATCGGTAATGAAAAATGAATTTGCTCAAGCGATGATTTATTTTGATCAATCAATTTATCTTAAACGAGAAAATAAAAATTTACTTGGGATTGGACAAGCCAGACTTTCTTTAGCTAATCTTTTTCGAGAAAAAAAGAAGGTAAATGAAGCAATTGATTTTTACCAAAAAGCCGGTAATTTGTTCGAGGTATTAGGAGCAAAAGAAGAATTAATCGAATGTTATAAATATTTAGCGGAACTTTATAATTATCTTGGTGATCAGAAGTTGGCATTCTCCTATTTGTCAAAGCATCATAAATTATCTTCGGATTTTATTAAAAAACAATCAGATGAAATTACAGGAATGATTGCTAAAGAGAATGAAATAGAAATTTTAAGATTAAATAAAATCATTAAGTCAAAGTCAGAATCTTTGAAAGATTTGAACAGAAAGATAAATGTTGATGAAAAAGAAATAGAAAGGCTTAAACAGCAAGTTAATGATATTGAAGACCAATATGCTGAAGAAAAGAAACTTTTGCTCGATTCTTACGATGAAGTTAATAAATTAAAAACAGAAATTGTGGAAGCAGACTTTCTTATCACTGAAAAAACCGAAGAAATTTCCAATCTAAATACTAAAATAAAATCTTATGAAGCAAAAATTAAGGAGTTAGAAGAAAAAACCTCTTCCTGCTCTAATATAATTTCAGATTATGAAGTCGAAATTAAAAAATTAAAAGATGAAATTGAAAACAATAAATACATTATAGAAGAAAAAAACAAAACTCTTAAAGAGAATAAAGAAAAACTGATAAATTTAGATTCTTTAATTACCAGATCTCAAGCTACAGAAGATAAATTGAATGCAGAATTGGAAAAATTAAAGAAGGAACTTAAACTTAAGACTTCCGAATTAGAAAAAACAAAGGAAAAATTATCCGAGCAAAAAAGCAAGTATTCTCTTCTAAAAAAAGAAAATACTAAACTAACGAATAAATATAATAAAAGTCTAAAAGATATTGAAAAATTGAACGAAGAAATCGCTAATTTTAACTCTTTAAAATCCGGTTTTGAGGAAGAAAAAGAATCAATCATTGAAGAAAATAAAAAACTTCAGCATATTATTCTAAATAAAAATGAAGAAATTGATATCAATAATGAATTGATGAACGAGTTGGAAAATGATAAAATAATATTGGAAAATAAAATAAATGATTTAAAAAATTCTCAAGGAAAAGAATATTCTGACGCAAAAAAACAAGTTCAAGCTCTCTCGGATCAAATTGCTACAAAAGAAGGATTAATTGAACAACTAAATTCGAGAATTAATAAATTACGATTGGAAAACGATAAATTAAATGATGAGTTAGATGAAAAAGATAAGTTAGTTCATAATAAACAAAAAGACTTTGATAAAAAATCTCAAAAAGAAATTGAGAAAATTAAAAATCATTATGAACAATTGCTCAAGAATCTGAAGTCAGAAAAAGATTCTCTCAAAAAATTTTCCGATTTGGAGATTGAAAGGATTGAAAAAGAAAAAAATGATTTAAGTATAAGACTTACAAATATTATTGAACAAAATAAAGAAAAAATAAAATCAATGGAAGATGAATGTTTGAGTAAACAAGAAGAACTGAAAAAAGAATACAAGTATTCGCTTGAACATACTAATTCCGATAAAGAAGCTGAAATAGAAAAATTAAATCATAAAATTGAAGAATGTAAAATTAGGAATCAAGAACTAATTTCTCATACGGATTTGTTGGCAAATGAAATTTCTTTACTAAGGAAAAAATTGGAAGTTTCAGAAAACAAAGCTGATTTGATAAATAAAGAGAAAGAAAAATTGAGTCAAAAAATTGATAATGAAAATTATGAAGGTAAAATCAAAGATTTGACGAGCTCATTAAATCAAGCAAAAGCGGAAATTAGCAATTTAAAATCTCAATTAAAACAAAAAAATCAAGAATTGCAAAAATCTCAAAAAGAAATGAAATCATTCCAAACGTTAATTGCTGAAATGCAAACAAATCATCGGAATGAAATGTCTGAAGTTGAAAAACGAAATCAATCTAAAATGTCGGAAAACCTCCAAAATCTAACAGATAAAATAACTACTCAAATAAATATTATTCGCTCTCTTCGAGAATCTAAAGATAGTATTATCTCAGAAAGAGATAAGTTAAATATGGAGTTATCGAGACAGAAAAAACGTTTAGCCGCTACCGAAAATAAACTTAAAGAATTTACTGATCATACAAATGATGAAGGGTTTTCGTCGGGATTTTCTCCGGAAGAATATGAAGAAATTATTAAAGAACGTGATATGACAGCAAGTCTTTTGAGAAAAAGCATTCAAACAAAAAATGATGAAATAAAAAGATTGCAAAGTCAAATTGACGTATTTGAACAACAAAAATCTAAATTTGAAGAAAAACTTAATAATAAATTGATTGAAATTGAAAAGCTTAGAAATGATAATGAAAATTATAAAAACAAATTTGATGAAATTAATTCTAAATTAATTAGCTACGAAAAAATAGTTCAAGATTATCATTCTCAATCGTCTGAAAATAAAATAGCTCAAAAGAAATTTGATAAAGAAATTGCGAATTTACAAAATATAACAAAAAATTTACGTGATAAAAATAAATATCTCAGTAGAAAATTAGATGAAGCTGATGAATTTAATAATTCTAATGTTGAGAAAATTACCAAGATGCTTTCTTTTTCAAAAACTACACTTAATACTTTGAATAATAATGTTGCACATCCCTTAAAAAGAATTGTTCCATTAATCGATCGATTATTATCAGAAAATCTTAATAATTTTGAACGAGAAACTTATCTCGCAGATTTGAAAAAGAATTTAGCAAACTTAGAAAATTTCTTTCCAAAACTAATTTCCGATAGAGCAAATTTCTCAATCAAACAAAACTTGAATTTTAGTTATATAAATGTTCAGGATCAAATTATAAGGTTTGAGCCACACTTAAAAGAACTTTTAGAAGATAAAAAACAGTATTGGAAACTCGTACTTCCGAAAGAAACTATTACTATTTTTGTTGATGCAATAAAATTATTTGAAGTTTTGTTTAATCTTGTTGATAATGCTTCAAAATATTCCGCTAAAGGAGCAAATATTTTAATGATTGTCGAAAAAGTACTTTATTCAAAGAAACAACAAGTCTGTCGAATTTCAGTTATTGATAATGGAATTGGAATAGCTCAAGAAGATCTGAAAGGAATATATGAAATATCAGCAAATAAACGAAAACATAAAAGTTCGGAAATATCTGCCGGAATTGGATTATTTGTGGTTAAATCGATTGTTGAACAAATGCATGGTAAAATTAATATCAATTCTACCCTCAATTTAGGAACAACAGTGGCAATAGAATTTCCGATGCAATCAGTAATGTAAAGTAATTATTATAAAAAAAGGCAAGTCTAAAAACTTGCCTTTTAGTTTATTTTTTTATCAGAACTTCTTCTAAAATATCATCAATATGAGATTCAAACGCAACCTCAACTCCAGCTTTCATTTTTTCAGGAATATCATTGAAATCTTCCATATTTTCTTTAGGTAAGAGGACTTTTTTAATTCCTGCTCGTTTTGCCGCCAGAACTTTATCTCTAACTCCACCAATAGGTAAAACATTTCCCAGTAAAGTAATTTCACCTGTCATTGAAATATCATGTTTTACTTTTTGACCCGTTAATAATGAAATTAAAGCAGTGGTTAAAGTTACACCTGCCGAAGGTCCTTCTTTAGGAACAGAACCGGAAGGTAAATGAATGTGGATATCGTATTTGTCAAAATCTTCAATATTGATATTATATTTATCGGCGTTTGACTTAATAAAACTTAAGGCAATTTGAGCTGATTCTTTCATTACCTCGCCCAACAAACCGGTTAAAATTAATTTTCCATTTCCTTTCATTTTAGTTGCTTCACAAAATAAAATTTCTCCACCGTAAATTGTCCAAGCCATTCCGGTTACAACTCCAACTTCCGGTTTTCGGTTAGCCAATTCCAAAAGATATTTTCTATGTCCTAAATATTCACTAACATTATTTTTGGTAATACTAAATAGATGGTCATCACCTTCTGCGACTTTGCGAGCAACCTTTCTCATGATTTTTGCGATAATTCTTTGAAGATTTCTAACCCCCGCTTCTCGGACATAATATCTTATTAATTCAATCACGGCGGATTTGGAAATTCTGATATTTTTGGAAGTAAGTCCATTGTTTTCTAATTCTTTTTTTATAAGATATCTACGAGCTATCTCAATTTTGTCTTCTTCTGTATATCCTGAAAATTCAATAATTTCCATTCTATCTCTGAGAGGAGCGGGAATTGTATCTAATCTATTTGCAGTTGTGATAAAAAATATTTCAGACAGATCATATTTTAAATCCAGATAGTTGTCCATGAAAGAATAGTTTTGTTCAGGATCCAAAACTTCCAACAAAGCTGATGTTGGATCGCCTCTAAAATCTTTACCGACTTTATCAATTTCATCTAACATAAATAAAGGATTTGATGTCCCGCATCTTTTAATTTCACTGATGATTTTTCCCGGCATGGCTCCGACGTATGTTCTGCGATGTCCTCGAATTTCTGCTTCATCGTGAATTCCACCGAGAGAAATGCGGATAAATTTTCTCTTCATTGAACGGGCAATTGATCTTCCCAGAGATGTTTTTCCAACTCCCGGAGGTCCTACAAAGCATAGAATTGGACCTTTTAATTTGTTTTTCAATTTTTTTACTGCGATAAATTCCAGGATTCTTTCTTTTGCTTTATTCAACCCAAAATGGTCTTTATTCAAAATTTGTTCTATTTTTTTCAAATTCAATCTATCTTTAGAAAATTTGTTCCAAGGTAATTCAATTATCCATTGCAAATAATTTCTAATCAAATTATATTCACTTGAGGAAGTATTCATAAATGCCATTCGTGATAATTCTTCTTCAGCAACATCTTTCACATATTCAGGCAATTTTTTTTCTTTAATTTTATTTTCCCATTTGATAATTTCCATATCCATTTCATTATCTTCACCAAGCTCTTCTTTGATTGCGTCCATTTGTTCTTTTAAAAAATATTTACGCTGATCTTCTTCCATTTCGAGTTGAATTTTATTTCTGATTCTATTTTCAATTTTTAATTGTTTAATTAAATTTGTCATAAACTTATTTAAAAGGTCGAATCTTATATTCAAATCAAGGGCTTCAAGGATTTCTTGTTTTTCTTTAACGGGGAGAGGTAAATTTCCTGAAACAACGTCAGCAAAACGATTGTTAAGATTGATGTTTTTTAATCCTATACTAATGTCTCTTGTTAATTCGGAACTTTCTTCAATAACTTTTTCTACCAATTCAGAAGCTATTTTTCTTTTGGCTTGAATTTCGGGAGAATTATTATTTTCATCAACTATTGGTTCAACTTCGACTTTTAGAAATGGCTTTGTTTGGACTACTTTTTCCAATAAAATTCTTGTAACACCTTGAAGCAGAAGACTGATTGAACCATCTTGATTTCTAATCATTCTAATTATTGAAACCGCTGTTCCCATTATTTTCAACTTTGGATTCATTTCAGCATCGACACCATCTGAAAAGAAAAAAGCCAAAAGTTTATCATTTGCCAATGCATAATCAATGATTATTTTCATTTTATCATCTTTAATAACTAATGGTAAAAGAGTAAAAGGATAGATTACGATATTATTTGAAAACATCACCGGTAAGGTTCGTGGAATTCTTTGTTCTAAACTCATATTTCCCCCTATTTTTTATAAACGTAATAAGACACTTATTATTATGGAAGATATTTAATAATCTAATTTTTGCAATTTATTTTTTCAAATTTTATGACGTTTTTGAAATTTTGTTTCATGATGAATTTACAATCTAACTTAATTTTTTTTCTATTCGATAGTTATTTATTATAACTGCCGAGTATAATAAATTTACGAAGATAAGAAGCGAATTTATTGAGCCTGGATCTTCCTGATAAGTCCAAAACATTAACGGAATTAGAAAAATAGAAATCATTTTGAGAAAAAACATTCCTTTAATAATTCCAAATTTTCTGAATATGAAACGTGCAATCGGATTTTTTTCGCTTTTTAAATTTGATTTTTTTATTACCAAATATGTGGAATGAGCATCTAAAAAATTCAGTAAGATAAATACAACTAAATTTATCAGAAATAGACTTAATGATTTCATTAATTATCAGTTTCCTCAAATTCATCAATCTCAGTAGTTTTGTAATCTTTAGGATCAATAAATATTTCCTGATCGTTCTGATTATGACGTGAATGATGCGTATGATTTTCTTTTTCAATTTTTTTAGGTTTGATAATGTAATAGTAAATTAAAAAAATCGGTAATGTGATATACCAATATCTTAGTCCAAATATTAATAATCTTATTCCAAATCTAATTGATAATGAAATTACCAATAGAAAAATGAATAAGTTCAACCAGGAATTACGTCCCATTTTAACCTCTTTACTTAATTACAAAAGCTATTTCATTTAAGCTTTTGCGTTTCTTTTGATGCGAAATATAGCCTTTTGATGGATAACCTAAAGGTGTGATGGCAAATATTTCTTCGTTAGGTTTTAATTCTAGAACCTCGGCTAATTTTTCAGGAATATAATTTTCAACCCAACAAGTTCCGAGACCTTTTTCCGTTGCTGCCAAAATAATATGATCCATTAAAATAGCAAGATCGGTTTCAAGCGAATTATAACCGTCAGTTTTTCTTATCCAAGATTTAGATTTATCACCTTTAACAGCAATAATAACAGGTGCAGAATTTATCCAATCACGTTTGTAGCACGATTTAATCTCTTCTAATTTTTCTCCGCTTGTAAAAACAAGAATCTCCCAAGGCTGATTGTTTACAGCCGAGGGAGCGAAATGAGCGGTTTCCAAAATATCAATAATCAAATCCATAGGAATAGGTTTTTCAGAATCATAACTTCTTACACTTTCGCGAGTTAATACTAATTCTTTAAAATTCATTGTTTCTCCAATTTAGCATTTTGACCAACCACAAGAAGGGCATTTTAAACAACCTTCTGTGTTTTCAATTGCTGATCCGCATTCAGGACAAGTTCCAACCATTTTTTTTGTTTGAGTTGGTTTAACTTCTGTAAATTCGACATTTTTAATATTTATGGTATCTTTAAAACTAAGATAATTCTCTAAAGCTTGAGCAACTGCATCTGAGCAGGAAGTTACGGCTTTTCCTTTACTCCACGTTGGGCTTGGACATCTAATTCCTTTCATTTGTCGGATGATAGATTCAACACTAACATTTGAACGCAAAGATAATGAAATCAATCGAGCGATAGATTGTAATTGAGCAGAAGCACAACCACCGACTTTACCCATTTGGATAAATACTTCGCAAGCACCTTTTTCATCAGAATTAATTGTAACATACATATGTCCGCAACCGGTTTCAATTTTTTGAGTAGTACCGGTAGTAACTTCCGGTCGTTTTCGAGGTTGAATTTTAATTTTAGGAGCGTCTTTTTTTATACTGTCTCCGATATTCAAAACTTGTCCGGTTCTACTTCCGTCACGATAAACCGTGATGCCTTTACATTTTGTATCGTAAGCTAATTGATAAGCTGTTTTAATATCTTCAGGAGATGCATCATTTAAGAAATTGATTGTTTTGGATACGGCGTTGTCAACATATTCTTGGAAGGAAGATTGCATTTTTACATGCCACTCCGGAGAAATATCATGAGAAGTTACGAAGATTTTTTTTATAGATTCCGGGATTTCATCAAGATGTTTAATCGAGCCATGTTGAGCAACTTTTTCTAATAAATCTTTGGAGTAAAGTCCGGCTTCTTTTAACGCATTTTCAAAATGTTTATTAACGTAGAGTAGTTTTTCACCATCCATAACATTTTTCACAAAAACGAGTGAAAATTGTGGTTCAACTCCGCTACTTGTATCGGCAATCATACTGATAGTTCCGGTTGGTGCAATTGTTGTTATCGTTGCATTTCTAATTCCGATTGTGGACATTTTCTTAATTAAACCATTCCAATCTAAATTGCCTTCTCGTTTAAGATTTCCCGTGTCATAAATACTTCCTTTATAATTAGGAAAGCTGCCATGCAATTCAGCCAATTCTACAGATTTTTCTTTTCCATAATAATCAACAAATTCCATTACTTTTTTTGCCAATTCCAAGCCTTTTTCAGAATTATAAGGAATTTTGAGCATAAATAATAAATCACTCCATCCCATAACTCCAAGACCGATTTTTCTATTGCCTTTCACCATTTCATCAATTTCTTTTAATGGGAAAATAGTTCTATCAATAACGTCATCAAGGAATTCTACACTTTCTTTAATGACAAATTTCAAATCTTCCCAATCAATTTCACCATCTTTTACAAAGGCGGCAAGATTTATTGAACCGAGATTACAAGCTTCATTTGGAAGAAGAGGTTGCTCTCCACAAGGGTTTGTGCTTTCAATTTCACCGATATGAGGAGTTGGATTAAATTCGTTAATTTTATCTAAAAAGATTATTCCCGGTTCTCCATTTTTGTGAGCTAATTCCACCATTTTATCAAAGATAACTCTGGCTTTCAAAGTTTTGGTAACTTTGTTGGTGAAGGGAGAAATTAAATTAAAATCACCATCCTGTTTTACTGCTTCCATAAACTCATTGTTAACACCAACGCTGATATTAAAATTGGTAAGTTTAGTAATATCTTCTTTGGCTGTGATAAATTCCATAATTTGAGGATGCGTAACTTTAAGGATTGCCATATTGGCACCGCGACGTGTTCCACCTTGTTTAACGGCATTTGTTGCGGAGTTGTAAACTTCCATAAACGGGATTATTCCGCTTGAAACTCCATTGGTAGAACGAACTCGAGAATTTTTTTCTCTCAATCTGCTAAAGCTGAATCCTGTTCCACCACCGCTTTTATGAATTAAGGCGGCATTTTTCAAAGTATTAAAAATAGATTCCATACTATCTTCAATAGGTAAAACAAAACATGCCGAGAGTTGTTGGATATCATTTCCGGCATTCATTAAAGTGGGGGAGTTGGGTAAAAATTTTCCGGAATCCAGTAATTTAAAATATCTTTCTTTTTTAGAATCATCATCACCCGCAATATTATTTGCTACTCGCGAAATCATCCCATTCCAATCTTCAATAGGCTTTCCATCAGCATCTTTTTTATAATATCTCTTTTTTAATATTATTAATGAATTGTCTGTAATTTTCATAAATTTCTCCTTTAACGTCTTATTTTCTTTTCCAATAATTAAATAATTGATTTGGTGAACAGAGCCACCCTTTTTTTCGTTTAGCATATTTCAAAGTATTCCAAAAAACATTGCTCCAGCCCGGATAATCTATGGGTTCAAACATTGTATTATGAAATAAAAGGCTAATATGACCATTTGATTTTTGTGTTTTATCAATCAATTTCCGTAATCTTTTTTTGGCTTTATTTGGTGATAGATTCATTGATTTTTTTGAAAACATTGTCATATCCATCACGATCAAGGGAATTTCTAAAACCCTAAAAGGTCTATTTTCTTCTAAATTATACGGATAAAACGGGAATGATATTCCGGCACGAAATCCAATATTTTCCCAAAATCCCAAAGTAGAGTCAAATGTAATTCCCAAATATTCCAAATTACGGAAAGTTTTTTGATAATTAAAAGCTAAATAATGAAACCTAATGCCTTTCACTTGTATCCCGTAATTTTTAAAAGCATTAATTTCATCTTGAAGAATATCAAGATTATAAGCAGCTTCCCGGGAAGCATGAAGGCCGATGGTTGTATTTAGTTTATTAAATTTCTTTATTTTCTCAGAAAAATAATTTTGTCTTTCATCTTCAAAATCTTCCTTTGCGAGGAAAAAACAAGTTGGACGAACCGACATTTTTTTTTCTTTTTGAAGTAATTTTTTATTTCTTTTCGAAGTATTTTGTTTTAAAATTTTTTTATCTATAAAGTGAAAAATTAATTTATATGAAGCATTTAGAGGATTTTTTTTAAATCTTTTCATATTATAATCAAAAGTATCTTTCAAAAACTTATCTGACCAATATTCCCAATAATCTATATCATGAGAAATTGATAAGGTGAATTTATTATCTTTTTTCCAAATAAAAGATTTATAATATTCCGGTAAAATTATACTGATTCCCCGACTGAAAATCGAACAATATCTATCAACAACAGGGATATCTAAAAAATCATTTTTAAATTGAATAGAATGTTCAATTTCAAAGCGTTTGCCATCTTCACAATTATCAACGTATTCGTCCCAACAAGATAGAAAGTAAAATGCGGAAGAAATGATGTCTTTACGAATTAAAAGAAAATTTTGAGATGAGATAAATAAATCTCCATTTGGAGAAAATAAAAAAGGAATCATTTCCTCTTGAATTCGATATTTAATTATTTTATCATCCGGATATAATTTTTTATCATCAAAAAAAACAACAGCTTTCGGATTATGAAAAATATGAAGAGGATATTTTTTATTGAAATTGCTTCCATAGTAAATTTGAATTTCTTCAAAAGTTTTACCATAATAAAATCGGGCATTTAATCCTAAAATTCGGCAGAATGTTCTAAAAACATACTCGGCTTTTGGAATAAATGAAGCGTCCGTATCAATTAATATATTTACTGTTTTTACTAAATCTTGCATTAAATTACTTCTCTGATTATTTTATCATAAAGTGTTAAAATCGGCTTCTTTGAAATCATCAATTTTTCTAAAGAAGTTTTTTGCAGTTTTTCTAACAATTTCTGATAATTTTCATTAGAAAGAATATCCTCATTTTCCAAATAAACAAAAGTTTTTTTGTTCATTAGCTTGATTTCTGCAAGCATTCTCGAATTGTCAGAAATTAAGTGGAAAAGTTGAAAAGAGTAAATTTTGTATTCATTATCTTGAAGATACTTGATAGGAAGATAAATAGAAAAATTATTGTCTTTCCAAAAATAATATTTATAAGAGATATTACCATATTTTTCAGATAAATTATTTTCCTGGAAATTCTCCGATGTCAGAAATTGTAATAGTTGTTCATAAAGTTCCGGAAGAATTTTGAAATTCCTATTCCGGAAAAATTCTTGCTGGGTTTCTATGATTTTTTCAAACAAATCAGGATTTTGACTTGTTAAATTAACATAAAGTTCAAAAGGAATATTATGATTCTCAGGAATAATTTTAGCCAATGTTGTGAGTCTTTCTAAATCCTGTTTTGATAAATTTTCCGAAATATTTTCAGCATCTTTTAAAAAGTTTACCCAAAACCATTGATTAAAGATTGAGACCGGAAACTTTTTCATTTCACTGTAAGAAATGAATTTTTCCATATTTTCAAGATTATTAAATAATAATGATTTTAATAATTTCAAGGTAAGTTTTGGTTGCTTTTTAATTACACTTACAAATATTTTTTCATTTGGATGAAAATTAATATCCGAATATGATGTCAATTGACAGCCATTTATTCTAACGATGAATATGTTCGTTGAAATCTGTCTTTCTATTGATCCGACATATATTTTTCCTAAAGAAAGTTTAATATCTTTTCCACTCATCAATTTCTCTTAATTGGACATCTTCAAAACAAATTCTACTTCACGAACCGAAATGTGAAGTTCTTTGGCGATTGAACCATTTTCCCAACCGTCATTTGCTAATTTTAGAATCATTTTTTTCTTATATTCTTCATCACCAAATCCGGAGTTTTTTTCTATAGGTTCTTCATCTTCAAATAAAATTTCTTCTTCGGCTTTCTTCAGTTCTTCTTCTTCGTCTTGAGTTAAATCTTCTTCAATAATAGGCGGGTTTTCAAAGTTAAAATTTGAGGCTTCATCTTCTTTTTTCTCGGCAATTGGTTCCTCTTCTTGTTTAGGATTATAAGCTTCCTTTATTTTATCTTCGTGGTACTCAACGTCCAAAGCTGAGAAATCAGGTTCGAAATCGTTAATTAATTTCTTTCGATGAATCATGATAATTATTAAAAATATGATGAATAAAATAATGAATGACAAAACACCTATCCAAAGCGGTATTTCTCTTTTCATAAATGACTTATCTTTTTCTTGGGTTGTTGTTTCCGGATTTAATAAAGATTTAAACAATTTAGCGTTTACATCATCATTCAAAGTGGAATAAATTTCATAAAGATTTTTGTAGGCATCTTTAATCAAAGGAGAATCGGTGGATATTTTTTTAAACATTAAAATTGCATATTGGAAATCACCGGAGCATTTTGCGGAAGAAGCTGTTAAAAATATTTTCAAATCCTGATTATTTGTAGAAGTAAAATAATCATTATATTTATTTTGGAGTTCTTTCGTATTTACATTTATTGGATAATTAGGAACAGCTTTTTTTGCTACAGTCTTTGATTTCGGAGTATTTTTTATTTCTTTTTTTGATGATTTTTTATGCGGTTGCAGTTTCTCTAATAAGTTTTGAGCTTCGGAATATTCAGGAGCAGAATTAAGGACTTTTTTCAAGTATTTTATTGCCGTATATTTTTTATTTCTATTCAAAGAAATTTTACCCCAATAGTAATAAATAGAAGTATTTTGAGGTGCAATTTTCTCGATGATTTTATATTCTTTTATTGCTTTAGAATAGAATCCAACTTTATAATAGAACTTGGAAAAACTCAAATGTTCCACAATTGTTTTGGGAATTTTTGTGTTATAGATATCTAAAACAATTTTAAACGGCTTTGATTTTATCGAGAAATATTTTAAATAGTATTTTTTATCTGTAAAAATAATGATACTGATGTTATTACTGCTTTCTGTTATTAGCAATTTATCAAGAACATTGCTTGAAATAATTTGAACCGGATCTACGTTTGGAGCTTTTGTACAATTTTTAACATCAATAATGATTTGCTTTTTTGATATTTTTTGAGTAACCTTATAGTTTATCTTATTGTTAAAAACTAAAACGGTTCTGTCAATTTCACCAAAATCACCATGATAAATTTTAGTAAGCTCTGCAGAAGACAAAATATTCACAATAAAAATCAATAAAAATATAGAAAATAACTTTTTCATAATAATCCCCGTTTTTTTTTCTCTATTAATTTTTTTTTTAACGATGAGTCAAGTAAAGAGTTAAAATTTTAATTTTTTTATTTATTCTTTGACAAAAATAATTCGTTTTGTAATTCTTTGAATTATTAAAAAATCAAATTAAAAAAATAATTTGAGTGTAAATATCATGTCAAAAGCAAAATTTTTTGCTTCAGATACTTTTTTCTATTTAAGAATATTTTTGGTTATCGGATTAATCTATTTGATTTTAGTATTTTTTGTAACCAAATTAACGGCAATGCTTGAAAAAAAATTATTAGTACCGGGATTCGATTTTTCTCATATCAAATAATTTTACTTTACGGGTGAATATTTCGTCCTTTCTATTTTTCTATAAAAATATTATGATGTAATATAGTTATAGGAATTTTTGGGAAAATAAATGGTGCTTTATAAAAGTAGCTAAATCAAAGCGAAAAAAAGAGAGTTTTTAGTTTAATATATTTCAACTAATGATAAATTTACTTGACGTCATACCTGTTTATAAGATTTGGTTTTTATATGACATATGAAATAATTGTAAATGCCCATCCTTTAGAAAAAAGGATTGCGCTATTAGAAAATGGAAAATTAACAGAACTGCTTGTTGAGAAAAAAGACAATCAGAATATTGTTGGGAATATCTACAAAGGTGTAGTGCAAGACGTACTCCCCGGAATGGGAGCTGCGTTTATTAATATCGGTATTAACCGAACAGCTTTTTTGCATTATACAGATTTAGGTGTTGATTATATTAAATCCGGGGAAGAATCATCAAAAGTATTCTTTAACAGAATTAAAAAATCATCTGAAATAGATCGAGTTTTACATAGAAATCAGGAAATATTAGTCCAGGTAACAAAAAGTCCGATAAATAAAAAAGGTGCTAGATTAACCGGACAAATTTCAATTCCCGGGAAATTTTTGGTTTATATTCCTTATCAAAGGAAAGTTGCGGTTTCACGCAAATTTCAAAGTAATTCTGAAAAAATCAGAGTTAAAAAAATTGCCGAAGAAATTAAAGAGGAAGATGTTGGACTGATTATTAGAACTGCTGCTTTAAATAAAACTAAAGAAGAATTTATCGCTGAATATAATGCTTTGAAAAATACGTGGCGTTTGATGAAAAAACAAGTTCAATATGCAAAACCACCTGTTTGTATTTATAATGAAAACAGTATTATTAATACTTTGATTAGAGACCTTTTCACTGATGATGTAACCAGATTGATTGTAGATGATAAAAAAGTTAGAGACAATTTGTTTGCTGAAATGAGCATTATCCAACCGTCGTTGGCTTCAAAAATAGAATTATATAAAGAAGATTCTCCCATTTTTGATGCTTATGGGATTGAACGCGAAATTGAATCTATTTTTCGATCTCGGGTAAATCTTCCAAGTGGCGGGAATATCGTAATCGAAAAAACGGAAGCTCTTAATTCAATAGATATTAATACCGGCAGTTTTACAGGAAAAAGAAATTATGAAGAAACAATCACTCAAACTAATATTGAAGCTGCAATTGAAATTGCTCGGCAAATTAGATTAAGAGAATTGAGCGGAATGATAATTATTGACTTTATTGATATGAAACACGAAAGAGATCGAAATAAAGTTTTGGACGCTTTGAAAAAAGAAACCAAAAAAGATCGTGCTAAAACAAAGATTTATCCCTTTACTAATCTCGGTTTAGTTGAAATGACTCGAAAAAGGACTAACTCGAATATGGTCTATGTTTCTTCTCAACAATGTCCTTATTGTCACGGTGTAGGAAGGATTTTATCGCAAGATTCTGTTGCGATGAAAATTTATAGATGGCTAATTCGAGCTGAATATTTCATTAGCGGAAAATCATTAACTATAAAGGTTCATCCTATTCTTTATAACTATTTGAGTGATAAAAAAAGTTATTTTAGTTCAATATCAAATAAGATAGATTTTCAGTCGGATTATGAATTAACTCCTGAAGATTTTAAAATTATCGATAGTAAGTCCGGAACTGATTTGACTAACAAATATAAAGCTTGACATGAAAATCGGTTGAAATTTTATGAAATCCCGATCAGAAAAGTATAATAAAAGTTTGTTTTTAAAATGAAAAAAGGAGAAATTACAATGTACGCTATTGTAAATTTTAAAGGATTTCAGTATAAAGTTGAAGAAAATAAAGTATTGAAAGTTTCCTACATTGAAGGTCTTGAAGAAGGAAGCGAATTAGAATTATCTGATGTAATTTTTATCAGTGACAACGGCAACGTTAAAGTTGGAAACCCTGTTGTTGATAATGCAAAAGTTATAGCAGAAGTAATTGGCTCAGGTAGAGATAAAAAAGTTATTGTTTTTAAGAAGAAAAGACGTAAAGGTTATTCTAAAAAACAAGGTCACCGTCAATATTTTACACAAATAAAAATCAAAGAAATTCTTCAATAATTTTAAAGAGGTAATGAAATGGCTCATAAAAAAGGTGTTGGTAGTAGTAGAAACGGTCGAGATAGTAATCCTCAGTATCTCGGAGTAAAAAAATACGGTAGCGAATTTGTACGTGCAGGAAATATTATTGTTCGTCAAAGAGGAACAAAATTTCATCCGGGAAAAAACGTTGGTATTGGTAAAGACGATACAATTTTTAGCTTAATTGACGGTTATGTTAAATTTGAAACAAAACGTTTAGGGCGAAAATTTATTAGTGTATTAGAAGATAAAAACTAGTAAAAAGTTAAAAAAAATTTAAAGCAGTTGAAAAACTGCTTTTTTTTATTTATAGGATATTTTAGGGGATTTACTCATTTTTTAAACAATTTAAATTATAATCAAATAATATTTGACACTATCAAATATATATTCCACATTAGGTTACGAATTCATTTTAAAGCAGAAAAATGATTGGAAAATAATATGAAATTACAAAATTTATCGGTTATTTTGCATAAATTAATTTTATTTGGATATATTTGCTCAAAAAGCTTGACGTAATTTTGTTCTTAAAAGATTGTCTATGATTTTTTTAAGCGAAATGCTGAGATAATGTTTTCAGTGTTTAAAATAAGGTGTTGTTCTGAAAAGAATATTGAGAGTCTATTAACGAAATTATTCAATAATAGCAGAGAATTATTTATTTAAAAATTTCAAATTTTGAGTATTTCCGATATTTTCTATTTGAATCTAAGAAGAAATTAATAATTCGATGTTTTTTTGAATAATATTATTTGAATAGTAACTAAAATAAACTTATTCTGTTGGAGGTAGCATGGCAAGTAAATCTACTATTGAGTATTATGAAAATCTTAAGGATATGTCATCGGTTCGAGCTATGGCTGAGACTTTGATGAATAATCCTAAAGTCAGAAAAGTAACTATCGCGGAAGCGTATGAAATGGCTAAAAAACAACCCGGTGTTGCTGTAACAGATCTTCCAGTTTATCCTGAAGCAATTAAAAGATTAGGACTTCCTGAAGATGCAATGGTCTTAAACGATTGTCACGGAAAAATTATAGGAAGAACTGCTAAAGCACGTCGTTTTTACAATCGAATGAATGATTCCGAGAGGAGAAAAGTTGAAGGTGATACAAGAGAAGCAATTTATCAAATGGAACATTACGATTTGATCAAAGCGGAGGCTGTGCTTGGATTGGATAAAGATTTGATGATTAAAGCAACTTATATCACAACAACTACCGATGCCTCAAATGTATTCAATTGGCTTGTAAATTTCGCACCTTTTGATTTGATGATGGAAGAATATGCAAAAAGCAAAAAACTTCCTATTCAAGATATTATCATCATCGCATTTAATGAATGGAAAAATGAAGATCCCTATTATCATAATGTCGGTGCTCCGCAATTAGCTCTTGTTGACGAAGATCACAACGTGATATTTAATTTTGGGATGAGATATTTTGGAGAGCGTAAAAAAGGGACTTTGACTTTAGCTTGGACTTCCGGAATGCGTTTGGGAATGGCTGCCAGTCACGGTGGTATAAAAGAAATCGATTTTACCGGTTGTACAAATCCTGAGTATAAAAAATTAGGTAAGAAATCAATTGCTTTTTACGGCTTATCAGGAACAGGTAAGTCATCTCATACAAATAGTATTGATAATGCCGGAACATTGCCGGAAGGTTTCAAAAAATATGTTCTTCATGATGATGCTTTCCAAATTGATGTTGAGAATAAAGTTTGTCGGGTTTGGGAACCATCTTTATTTGATAAAACGGATAATAGACTTTTTGACCATCCGGACTGGAAATATTGCATTTCACTTCAAAACAATTCATTGCTTAATTTGGATGGACAAAATATTCCTATTGGATTGGATTTAAGACAAGGAAACGGAAGATGTTTGTTTGACCGGGATTTACTTGGGAATTGGGTAAATGTTTGCAGTTTCCCCAAAGCTTTATCTTGGTTGATGAAAGATACGGTTTTACCTCCAATTATCAAATACAAAGATAAATATCTTGCTGTTGCAATGGGTGCGGCATTGATTACGAAAAGAAGTACCGCTGAAAATATTAAAGAGGAAGAATTAAACAAATTGGTTTTCGAACCTTTTGCAAATCCCTTTAGAGTTTACGAATTATATAAAGATGTGGAAGCTTTTCTTAAAGTTATTGAAAACGGGGCGGAAGTTTATACTTTTAATTCCTCGGGATTTTGGAAAAATTCCGATACTGATCTTGAAGATGTGAAATTAAAAACAGCGCTCACAATTCAATCTGCAATTCTAATGGATAAATTAGAATGGACTGACTCTGAATTTATTCCGGGAGCAATGGTGCCTACGAAAAAATCTATTGAGAAAATAATTCCTGATTATTATGAAAAATATGATGAACTCAAAAGAGGCAATATTGAAGAATATAAAGCATTGTTGAAAGATAGATTTAATCAAAGAAAAGCATTTCTTGAATCAACTGATCTTCAGCAAAAACCTGAATTGTTAAAGAATTTAATTAATAGATTAGACATATAAAAAAAAGACCCGTTCGGGTCTTTTTTTATTTAACAATTAATATCTTTCCCAGATGATTTATTTGAGGTGATGTTAATTTATAGAAATAAATTCCGCTTGAAACAAAATTGTTTTCATTATCTTTACCGTTCCAAAGAACTTTATTATTTCCTTTAGATATCTTACCATTATAAAGATTATTTATTTTTTGACCTTTAACATTGAATATCTCTATTTTCGCTTCAGAACTTTGAGGAGAAGAAAAAGATATTGTGATTCCTTTAGATTTAGAAGAACCGTTCAAAACAAAAGGATTAGGATAATTTCTCACATTTTTTGTCTCAACTACATCATTATCTGAATTAGAAGTATTTCCTAAATCAACAATAGCGGATTGGATAATCTTCTTAGAATTCCATGATTGAACAATTACTATTCCTTTTAATTCGGAATTCGGAGCAGTATCGACATTCATTGTTTGTGAAAGAGTAACCGTTTGACCAAAATCAATGTTCAAATCAATTGGTTCTGAAACAGCAACCGGTTTATTTAACCAATCACTATTTGCCGGATTATTAGGTTGTGCTCTTGCGGTAATAATGAACAATACCTTATTTTGTGATGAAGTAATATTATCGGTAGCGATAAAATCAGCATCCAATTTGAATTGTTCATCTCCTAAGTCTGACAGGGAAAGATTTATTGAAATCGGGCTATTAACTTCTGATACTGAAGAATAAGCTTTCTCAAAATTATCCGTCGTTACTTGCCAGCCATTATAAGATGCAGAGCCACCGAAAATTATAGTTGGATACATTTCATTTATGCTATAATAATCACAACGTTCAGAAGCGTATGGTGAATGATGTTCATATTCCATACTCCAACTTATCGGGACAATGTTTTCGTGGGTGTTATAAAAATCGTTTAGTGCAGCACGTGCAACTTCATCAGCCCCTCAGCATCCGGCATCCATTGTAAACAATTCCGCAACAACATTCATTTGAGTTGAAAACAATAATATGGGTAATATTATCATTAATAAGCTTAATTTGAATATTTTCATTTTCTTATCTCCTTAAATATTTTATGGTGAAAGTCATAAAAACAATATAATTAAAATTATTTGTTTACAACATAGTTTTTTATTTTATTTTTGCAAAAAAATTTGGAGCAAGGTATGAAATTGAAAAATAAATTAAAAATCACGTTTATAATAGGTATTTTTATAGTTCTAATATTCCAATCTATTGCTGCAAATCTTTTCAAAAAATATTTAGTTATTAACTTAAAAAATCAAATATTATCAAGTGTGGAACTAGCATCAAAGTCGATAGATAGGGATCTTTTAGAAAGTTTAATTAACTCTGTTTCCAAAAATAAATTATACAATAATACCACAAGCAAATATCTTATTCAGCAGGATAGTCTTTTGGCTATAGAACAAGAATATTCCTATCAAACAATTGTTAAAGAGTTAAACTTAATTCGAAATCATAGTTTTGAACTAATTCATTATGCTTATATTATCTATCCAACAAAAAATAAAAATATAGTTAGATTTTTGGTTGATGCCGATATTACAATGGACAAAGTGATTGATCAAAAAGTTTTTCATAAAAAAATTACCAACATCGCTCCATTTACTAAAATGTATGATATTACCAATCAACCGGCACTAAAAATGTCGATAATAACCAAATCTTGTGTTATCTCTAAATCCTATGTTGATGATGAGGAATATTCAACTAAATCTTATATGGCCTTCGCTCCTATTTTTGCAAAAAATAACGAATATATCGGTACTTTGGGTATTGATGTTTCCAAAGAAGTGGTTGATAAAGTTTTTCTGAAATTTTATTTAATGGCTATGATGTTTGTTATTCTTTTACTCTTATTTTTTATTTTAATTTATTTTGAATCTAAAAAAACGGTAATTATGCCTTTGCATAATTTATCCGATGAAATTATTGAGATAGAAGAATCTAATTTTGAGAAAAGACTAGATGTGAAATCAAAAAATGTAATTGGGAAATTGAGGAGAACAATAAATAATTTGGCAGATAGGATTCAAAAAAATAATGAAAAATTATTTAAGCAAAATGAGATAATTCAAATGGAAAAAGAAGAAATGCTCATAACTTTGCGAAGTATTGCCGATGGTGTTATTATTGCCAATCAAATGGGAAAAATAATCTTTATGAATCGGGCTGCTGAAAATATTACCGAAATTCCAGAGGAAGAAGCAATCGGTAAGCCGGTCGAAGATATTTTTACCGTTTATGATAGATTATCACTTAATAAAATTGAGAATCCTTTGCTGAAAGTAATCGAAACTTCTAAAGTAGAATCATTAAAGGAGAATGTTCTTTTCCGAACAAAAAAGGGTGTGGAAAAATTTATTTCAGACAGTGCCGCTCCGGTCATAATCGATGGAACATTGAAAGCAGCTGTTTTAGTTTTTAGAGATATTACAAATGATGAAAAAATCGAAACTGAATTAATAAATGCTCAAAAATTAGAATCATTAAATGTTTTAACCGGTGGTGTTGCTCACGATTTTAATAATTTCTTAACTGCAATTATCGGAAATACAAGTATCTTAAAATATAAACTTAAAGATAAAATCGAACCTTCTATAATGAAAATAATTACCAGAGTTGAGGATGCTTCTTCCAAGGCAATCGGATTGTCTGAACAATTACTTAATTTTAGTAAAAGTGACACACTTCAAAAAGAAGAAGGAAATATTTTTGAGCTTTTAAAAAGATCAATGAAATTTTCTCTTTCCGGTAAAAACGTTAGTCAGTCGATTTTATCAAAAGGTAAAATATCTTCCGTTAAATTTAATCCGTCTCAAATGACTCAAGTTTTTAATAATCTTTTTATTAATGGTGCTCAATCTATGCCAAATGGTGGCAGTATAACTTGTGTTGTGGAAAATGTTAATTTAGAAAATCATCTCGGATTAACCGGTGATTTTGTTAAAATTACAATTTCCGATCAAGGTGAAGGAATCAGTAAAGAGGACATAGATAAGATTTTTGATATTTTCTTTACTACCAAAAAAACAGGAAGTGGAATTGGATTATCTGTTGTTAAACGTATTATTAAAGATCATGACGGAGAAATTGAGGTAAATTCAAATGTAAATGTCGGAACTAATTTTGTGATTTATCTTCCGGCAATAAAGAAATATGTCGAGTTAGAAAAAGAAAATGACGGGATTTTTGAAAATACTAATCCAAATAATTATATTCTCATTATGGATGATGAAAGCTCTATTCTCGAATCTTTAAAGGGAATGTTGGAAATGTTACATTATCCGATAATTCCTGTAATGAGAGGAGAAAATGCCATCGCTGAATTTAAAAAATATCTCAAAACTGCTACTCCGTTTGTTTTGGCTATTTTAGATAGAACTATTAAAGATGGAATGGGTGGGGTGGAAACTGCTAAGATTTTAAAAGAATTGGATCCAAATATCAAAATAATTTGTTCAAGCGGTTATTATAGTGATAAAAATTCATTAGAAAATATTGCCCGAAATTCTGATGCGTTTTTAAGGAAACCATACAAAATAGAAGAACTTAGTAAATTAATAAAAGATTTGCTTGAAAATTAAAAAGGAGGCACGATGAAGAAAATTTCAGCAATTATATTTATGATTTTATCTCTCAATTTATTTGGGATTTCTCTCAATAAATACGGACATATTCTTAGTGATGAAAAAAAAGATAAGGCGACTTATACAATTGAAAATAATGAATTCTATACAACTTATAAAAATAATAAAATGATCGGAAATGCCTTTTTTAATCTTGGAAATAAATATCTTACTTTGACAACCATTGAAGGGAATTTGCCCACAACTTTGAGGATTTATGACACGGAAGCTAATCTTATTCATTATAAAAAATATGATTCAGTGATTAATTTTACTTTGTCGGAAAATCATAAATTTTGTGCTTTTACTAATGATAATAATTTACTGGTGATTAATTTATCCGATTATGAAGAAAGGTTTTATCCGAAATCTATAATTTTTGCAGTGAATAATTTTGGTGAAATAGCATATTTGCAGAATCATTGCGTTGTTGTTTCTAATAAAAGATACAATTTAGATGAGATAATCTTAAAGATAATAACTCATAACGATGATATTTTTGTGGCTTCAAGAAAAGCTATTTATCAAATAAAAAACTCAAAGTTGAAAAAATTATATCAAACAAATAAGGAAATTTTTGAGGTTAAAATTTTAAATAAAGCTCTCTATTTTGTTGAAAAATCGAAAAATGAGAATATTACTAATTTTGATTTGTATAAAATACATAATGGTAGAATAAATTTTTTAACGAATATTAAAAGAGTTGAGAAAACAACAAAAACGCACGATGCAATTCATTCTCCGTTAAAATATAATGAAACTTCGTATCCTTCCCCAATAGGAAATTCTTACGGAGAAATTCAGGAATATGGAATAGAAGCATATTGTCATCCGGGTGTTGATTTTCTCGGAACTCCTTATGAAAATGTTTACGCTGTTCATAGTGGTTATGTTAAAGCCGTGTTGACCACCGGAGGCGATATTTATTGGAGAATTGCTATTTCGAATAATGATACCGATGAAGAAAGTGACGGCTATCTTTATGCCCATCTTAATCAGAATACAATTCCTTTTGTGGTGGGAGATTATGTGGAAGAAGGAACTGTAATCGGGACTTTGGTTGATTGGCCACTTCAATATTTTACTCATACCCATTTTGCTAGATTGCATTATTGGGGTGAAACTTGGGATGGAAATTGGTGGACAGCTGACGATCCTTTGATGGATGTTGTAAATATTCAAGATACGATTCCACCTACTTTTGAAAATGCAAAAGATAATGATTTATTTGCTTTTAGAACTGCTTCCGGACTTTATTTAAATCCTCAAAATTTATCAGGAAGTTTTGATATTATTGCGAAATGTTATGATCGAGTTAATTCTGATTGGAAAGTTGATGTAAAAGATATTCGTTACGAAATTATCAAAGCAGAAAACGACAGTCTTATCTTTTCAAGATTTTCTTATTCTTTTGATATGCCACTTGATACTTATGGTGATGGTCAAACGGATTCTATGATTCTAAATACAATATATTCTCGCGATAATACTTGTTATTCAACCGGAAATTACGATGAAAGAGAATATTATCATATCATTACAAATTCCAACGGAGATTCATTGATTACCGCTGAAGATGCCGAAGAAAATTTTAATTCTGAAATTACTGTTGACGGCCAATATTGGATAAAAGTTATTATTTCCGATGCTGCCAATAACGTAGTTTCGGATTCGATGTTGGTATATTTTAATAACGGGATTGTCGAAAATTCCGATAATTATGTTTCCGAATTACCTTTCAATCTTTTATTATATCCA
>JAMOQM010000079.1 GCA_027064005.1 Candidatus Cloacimonadota bacterium
AATAATTTCAAACGGCTACAATTTGTAGCCACTTCACTTCCTTCTTTTTTGAGTCTGGTTTTAAGAACACTCCAGTATTTTCTGGGATTTTTACTCTTAGTCAAAACCCCAATTACATCAATAATAGAGAAATACCATTTTTCCTTTTCAGTGTCCCAGTGAACACGAACTCGTTGGTCTTGAAATAATTTTATTGCATTTTCTTTTATCATATTTTTTTTAAAAAACAACTCCAAAATTAGTCAACATTTTTCATTTAAATTTTTATATTGGAAACGGATTTTCCCAATGAATGCCAACTTTTGTGTAGCAACAATTGCATATATTTCTCTTTTATCATTTTCACTCTCTCACTCAAAAAAATCATTGGTTGGGTTTTGGATTTTGGACAATAATTTCTTTGATACCTGAATGTAAATCTCAATAGTTCTTAAGCTATGATAATCTAATAATTCTTTGTATCTTCTTAAGCCATCATCAATAATGTTTTATCAAATCTCCCTAAATCTTTTTCTAAATAATATTTCAACTGCTTTAGAGTCAAGGAAAGAAAATATTGATTGGCAGATATTGCAAATCGACTTGAAAATGTATTTGGTTTATCGTTTTCACCTTAAAAAGTGTAGTACAGCAAACTGAAAAACACCTTTTGATTTTTTTCGTCCCAAAATTGCCCGAATTTCTCTGTCATCAAAAAAACGCCCGGATATTTTTTCATTACTCATATTTTAACTTTTCAATCTACTCTGCCGTTTGTTTATATTCTTCATATTTAGACTTAACTACCTTCCGAGCAATGAGTTATATACATTTCCGTGCGTTCGCTCTTTTTTGTTCTTATTTATTTTTCTATTAACCATTCAAATACATTTTTGTGGATTATTCCATATTTGTTTTGAGTAAAAGCATCTTTTGTTAATAAAAATTTAGGATAATTATCCTTTATTGCTTCCAATGGAGCAAATTCTCTTTTTTTAGTTTCCTCACTTGATATTTCCCAAGATACTTGATAATATTCGATTTCTCCATTCCGATTTTTTACCGTAAAATCCACTTCTGTATTACGAAATCGACCAGTCCAAACTTTATACCCTCTTCTTAATAATTCAAGGTAAACAATGTTTTCAAGAATATGGCCTTTATCAGCTGTTCTTTCTCTGCCAACTAATACATTTAACAATCCAACATCAACGATATAATACTTTTCCAAAGTAGCAAGTTGTTTTTTCCCTTTTATATCAAAGCGATTAACCCTATAAAACACAAAACTTTCAACAAGATATTCAATGAATTTTTCAACTGTGTTATGATGAATGTTCTGATTATCTGCTTTTAATGCTTTTGAAATACTACTTGGCGAAACTTGATTTCCAATATTGGTTGCTAAAAATTTAACAAGATTAATAAATGCTCTTTTATCGTAAATTTTATGTCGTTGGGTTATATCTTTTTCGACAATGGTTGCATATAGAGCGTCTAAATATTCGTATATTTTATCATATCCGTCTTCTCGTAAATCAATTCCTTTGGGTAAAGACGTTTCATTTACATATTCAAAAAACAAGGTTTCATAGTTTAAGTATTTGTTGCTTGTATCTATATCTCTGCCTTGTAAATATTCTGAAAATGAAAAAGGTAATATTGAAATCTCAATGTATCTTCCGCTTAATAAAGTTGCCAATTCACTTGATAATAAGTTTGCATTAGAGCCTGTAATATAAATATCAGTATTTTCTGAGGCATAAAGTCCATCAACCAATTTTTCAAAATCCGCTATGTTCTGAATTTCATCAAGAAAGATGTAATTCATTTTATTGGGTTGTAATTTTTCTTTTATTTCAAAGTAGAGTTTATCCCAAGATTTGTTAAGAAAATTTTCAGGCAATTCAAAATTATAAAATTGTATTTGCTTATCTGATATTTCTTCTTTTGATAAAGCATCTCTGAATATTTGTAAAAGAGTAGATTTGCCGGAACGACGCAAACCAGTAACGACCTTTATTATGTCCTCATCTTTATACGACAACAACTTATCAAGATAGTATTTTCTTCTAATCTTTTTTTCTATCATATTGCGAATGTATAATAAGAATTAGCAAAACTCTCATTTTTTGTAAGTTTTGCTAATTCTTCCCATATTGCTCTGTATTTGAATCCCGCACAACG
>JAMOQM010000080.1 GCA_027064005.1 Candidatus Cloacimonadota bacterium
ATCGGGGTACCAAAAACTCTTTTTAGGACTAATTCCAAGCATCTGTATTCGATTGTAGAATTAGGAAGTAATCATCCGGGAGAAATTGCAATTTTAGCAAAAATAGTTAATCCTGAAATCGGGATTATAACTTCGGTTGGAGCTTCTCACATTGAGTATTTTGGTTCGATTAAAAATATTTTAAATGAAAAATTATCACTTTTGAACTATTCAAATATGAAGATAATTTCAGGAGACAATGATTTGTTATTTGAATCAAAACAAAATGCAATTACGGTTGGGAAAAATGAACGGAATGATTATCATTATAAGATTGTTTCTCAAGATTTTGAATCTACTAAAATTGAAATAGCTGATAATAAATATGACATTCCCACAATTGTGAATTCCAAAATAGAAGATGCTGCTTTAGCCATAGTTTGTGCAATTGTGGAAAAATATTCTCAGGAAGAAATACAAAAAAAATTAAATCTTGAGTTGGAAATTCCTCAAAGAATGGAAATTATCAAATCAAATGGCCGAATTCTAATTGTTGATTGTTATAACGCCAATTATGATTCAATGAACTCGGCTATTAATTTTTGGAAAAGCTATAAAGCAGAATTACCGCACGTTGCCTTTTTGGGAGATATGCTTGAGTTAGGTCGGGAATCGGAAAAATATCATAAAAAAATTGGAACTTCTTTATTAGGAATAAATAATAAAGTTTATTCAATAGGAAAGTTTTCAAAAGCATTTAATTCAATAAAACATTTTTCAAATGTTGACGAATTAATTGAGAAAATGAATTTTGTTTCGATTCCAAGAAATTCAGTTGTGCTTATTAAAGCATCACATAGTATTCATTTGGAAAAATTAATTAAAAGGTTGTAAGTATGTTATATCATCTTTTTTATCCATTAGCGAACTATAATATTATCTTTAATGTTTTCCGCTATGTTACATTTAGGTCAATTGCGGCTTTTTTAACAGCGTTTATTTTTGCTATCTTTCTCGGTCCGAAATTCATTAAATTGCTGAAAAAAAATAATGCCGTTGAGGAAGCAAGTGAGGTTCGTCCCGAATCTCATAAAAAGAAAGCCGGAACGCCGACAATGGGCGGACTAATAATTTTATCAGGTTTAATGCTCTCATCTCTATTATGGAATAATCTTACAAGCAGTTACATTTTACTTTTATATTTATCGGTTGGGATTTTAGGTGCATTGGGCTTTTTAGATGATTATTTAAAAAATTTCAAACATAAAAAAGACGGTTTAATTGCTCGTTATAAACTTTATGGACAAATTGGTTTGGGTTTGTTGGTAGGTTTATATCTTTATTACGATCCAAATTCTGTGAATATTGCAAAAGTATCGATCCCGTTTTTGAAGAATATTTTCCTTAATTTCGGAATATTTTTTGTGCCTTTTGTAATTTTTATGATAACGGCTACATCCAATGCTGTAAATTTGACGGACGGATTAGATGGAATGGCTGCCGGTAATGTGGGTTTGACAGCTTTAGGTTTAGCCGTTTTTTCTTATATGAAAGGTAATTTTAAATTGGCAACATATTTTAATTTGGATTATATTTCACAAGGTGGAGAATTAACTATATTTATTTTTGCTCTTATCGGAACGATTCTCGGATTTCTTTGGTATAATACTCATCCTGCTGAAATTTTTATGGGTGATACCGGTTCTTTGGCTTTAGGAGGAATTTTAGCGGTTATAACAATCTTATTAAGAGAAGAAATTGTTTTTGGAATTATGGGCTTTGTTTTTGTCGTTGAAGCTGCATCATCGCTTATTCAGAGATATTATTTTAAATACACGCGAAGAAAATTTGGAAAAGGTAATGAAATAAGATTTTTTTTAAAAGCACCTATACATCATCATTATGAAGAAAAAGGAATGTCTGAGCAAAAAATAGTTATTCGATCATGGATATTAACCACATTATTTGTTGCAATTGGATTAATAACATTAAAGGTAAGATAGATGAAAATTGAAGGAAAATTATTTGGAATTGTTGGTGCGGCAAGATCTGGTTTGGCTGTCGCAAATAAGATTACTTCTTTAGGGGGAAAAGTTTTTATAACTGATTCTAAAGATGAAAAATCGGTAATTAATGCAGATTTAATAAAAGAAAAATACGATTGCGAATTTGGAGAAAACAGCGATAAAATATTTAAATGTGATTATATTTTAATTAGTCCCGGTGTGCCTCGAAAAATTCCAATTATAAAAAAAGCGATAGAAAAAGGGATTGAAGTTATAAATGATATTGAACTTTTTTATCGTCTAAAATATCCTGAAACTGAAATAATTGCCGTTACCGGTTCTAATGGTAAAAGTACAACCGTTTCATTAATTCAACACATTTTTGATAAATCTCAATTCAAATCAATTTTAGCCGGAAATATTGGAACGCCGATTAGTATTTTTCCTATTGAACATCCGGGAATAGATTTTGCTGTTTTGGAATTGAGTAGTTTTCAAATTGAGAGTCTTATTAAATTCAAAGCTGACGTAGCTATTTTATTAAATATTACTCCTGATCATCTCAATAGATATAAAGATATGGAAGATTACGCTACAACGAAATTTGGAATATTTAAAAACCAGACTAATAATGATTTGGCGGTAATTTGTTCAGATGATAAAGAAATTGAAAAGAACATGATTTCTTTAGAATCGGAGAAGCAGGAATTTTCCTATTTTAATGAAAAAGATGCTTATTTTAAAGATAATAAAATATGGATAAATAATAAATATCTACAACATAAGTTTGATTTATCTAAAACGTCTTTTATAGGAATTCATAATATTTATGACGCAATGGCTGCAATTTTGGCAGTTTCTAAATTTATTAATGATCCTGCAATTATTCAAAACGCTTTGGAAACTTTTCAACCTTTGGAACATAGAATGGAGTTTGTTACTTCAATCGATGGCATTAAATTTTACAATGATTCCAAAGCAACAAATACCGATGCTGTTCATTTTGCCTTAAATTCATTTAATGAAAGAGTAAATATAATACTTGGCGGTTCTGATAAAGGAGAAGATTTTGGCGTTTTAACCGATGATCTTAATCAAAAAGCTGATAAAATCTTTTTGATTGGAGCAACGAGAAGAAAAATGTTGGACGAATTCATCGGAGTAAAAAGAGATATAATTTTGTGTGCTGATTTAGAGGATTCAATTGAAAAAGCTTTTTATCTAGCAAAAAAAAACGGGGTGGTTATTTTATCGCCGGCATGTGCAAGTTTTGATATGTTTGATGATTTTGAGGACCGCGGAAATAAATTTAAAGAAATTGTTTGGAAAATAAAAGAAGGGATTATTGATGTTTAAAGCAGATAAACAAGTATATTTTTCGCAACCAAATCAAATGTTGATTGTGATTTATGTTTTATTATCATTATTCGGTTCTTTTATATTTTTTGATATTAGCACCAATAATGTTGCTTTAAAACCGATTATTAAACAAATAATTTGGTTAATGTCAGGTTTTTCGTTCGTTTTTATTATTTTGAGATATAATTTAGCATTTAAAATTGAAAAAATTTTCAATAAAAAAATTATTTATTTTCTGCTTTTATTTTCCTATATTTTGTTATTTTGGGTGTTAAATAAAGGCGTTGTTGTGAATGGAGCAAAAAGATGGATAAATATCTTTGGAATTTCCTTCCAACCAAGCTCTTTAATTATGCTTATCTTGATAATGTATTATGCCGAGATGTTATCAAGAAAAGTAGAACTTATTAGAAGTAAAAAATTTAGTGATATCGTAAAGGTTTTTGCCTTACCTTCCATCATTACAGGAATCATATTCATTCTTATTTTTAAAGAAAAACATTTAAGCATCTTATTAATCACATCTGCAACTATTTTTACTATGATTTATGTTGCCGGACTTCGAAAGCGATATTTTTTATCTATAATATTAATCGGTATTCTTGGGTTGGGACTTATTTTATTCGGTTCTTCCAAGAAAAATTATCGTAATGAAAGAATTAATCTTTGGAAAAAATATAACTTCTTTTTAAGAAAATATAACGATTATGATAAGATTAGCGTTTCTTCACGACAAGTTAAGGAAAGCTTAATTGCAATTACTGCCGGAGGTCTGGCAGGTAAAGGATTTTCCGGTGGAAGAAGCAAATATAAATTTTTATCGGAAGTAACTTCCGATTACATTTTTTCAATTGTGAATGAAGAGTTTGGTTTTATTGCCGGAACATTAGTTATTATCGGCTATTTATTTATTTTCTTGTTTTCAATACAATCTGTAGGATTTCATGAAAGTCTATATTTAAAATTTCTAACTATTGGAATATCTATGCTTATTTTTTATACGGTTTTGGTTAACATTGGGGTTGCTACTTCTTTATTACCATCAACCGGAGTACCTTTGCCTTTTTTAAGTTACGGTGGAACCGCTTTCTGGATAAACAGCATCGAATTGGGCATTTTAACTAATTTAACAAAGAAGACTAAAATATGAAACAAAACATTATCATTGCCGGTGGAGGAACGGGTGGGCATATTTCTCCTGCAATTTCAATTGCCAAAGAGTTGGAAAAATTAGGTTACAATATAATTTATGTTGGTAATAAAAATAGTATGGAAGAACGGATTGCTCATAAAAATAATATTAAATTTTGTAAAATCAATGTTCAAAAATTATTTCGGAAATTTACTGTCAAACATGTCCTCTTTCCTTTTAAATTGGTGGCATCAATAAAAAAATCTATAGATATAATTATTGAAAATAAAGCTATTGCCTTCATTGGAACCGGAGGTTTTGTAAGCGGACCGGTAGGATTTGCCGCTCATTTGATGAGATTGCCTATATTTTTACAAGAACAAAACAGTTTCCCGGGACTTACCACCAGAAAATTATCAAAATATGCAGAAATGATTTTTTTAGGAAATAAAGGAGCGGAAAAATATTTCAAAAAAGAAAAGATTATCTTTTCAGGAAATCCAATAAATAGTACAGAATCGACATTAAGCAAAGAAGAAATTTTGCAAAAAATTAATTTTAATCCCAGCAACAAAACTATTTTTGTGATGGGGGGGAGTCAAGGATCAAAAACTCTGAATGATATTTTGGAAAAAATATTGCCCGAAATTCTCAAACAAAATTTTAATGTCATTTGGCAAGTTGGGAAAAATAATAAAGATTTGATTGAAAAATATTCTCACAAAGATAATCTTTACCTTTTTGATTTTTCTTATGAAATTAATCGGTTTTATAAAATTTCCGATTTATTAATTTCACGGGCAGGTGCTTTGACTTTGAGTGAGATTGAATATTTTAAAGTTCCATCCTTGTTAATTCCATATCCTCACGCAGCCGGGAATCATCAATATCATAATGCTGTTGAAATGAAGAATAAAGGCCTTTCCGAGATTATTTCCGAGAAGGAATTAAATCCTGAAATTTTAATTGATAAGATAAAATTAATGTTAAAAAATTCGGATAAATATCTTCCTAACTTTCCTGAGGTTAAAAATTCTTCTCTGATAATTTCTCAATATATTAATAATTCGTTGAAGAGGATAAAATGGTAAAAAGTATTTTGTTTTTGGGTGTTGGTGGAATTGGTATGAGTTCTTTGGCTAAATATATGCTAAATAAAGGATATAAAGTCTATGGATATGACCGTAATTTTTCAGAACTAATTAAAAAATTAGAAAACCTTGGAATGAATTTTGTTGATGCAGAGAAAATCATGGAATCTTCTTTCATTTCAAAAATAGATTTAATTGTCAGGACTTCAGCTATAAAAGAAAATGCCGATATTTTAAAAGAAAGTAAACGACAAAATGTACCGGTTATAAAAAGATCAAAATTATTGGGTCAAATATGCTCTTTTGGACATCAAATTTGTTTAGCCGGAACTCATGGTAAAACAACTACAACTTCGATGACCTCAAAAATTTTCGAAACCGCAAATTTGAAACCTACCGTCTTTGTCGGTGGAGAAATGATTGATTTGGACGATAATTTTCTCAAAGGTAATGATAATATTTTTGTTGTCGAAGCTGATGAATACGATAGATCATTTCATGATTTACGTCCCATGATTGGCGGAATTACAAATATTGAAGAAGATCATCTGGATATTTATAAAAATTTGCAAGATATAAAAGAAAGTTTTATGGAGTTTGCGTCTAAAATTCCTTTTTATGGTTGTCTAATTTTACCGTCGGATTTATCTTTTATCCAAGAATTTAAAAAAAATATGCTTTGTAAAGTTGAAACTTTTGGGTTTAGTGAAAAATCGAATTGGACAGTAAAGAACATCAAAAAAATCGGATTTTCCGTTAAATTTGACGTAAAGCATAATGACGAATTTTATACAACAATAGAATTACCTACAATCGGAGAACATAATATTTTAGATGCTTTGATAGCGATTGCAGTTTCCTATAATTATGGAATAGACAAAAAATCTATCAAAACAGGATTAAAAAATTATCAAGGTGTAAAAAGGCGATTACAAAAATTGGGGAATAAAAAAAATGTTTTATTTTTAGATGATTATGCCCATCATCCGTCAGAAATATCAGCAACTTTAACCGCATTAAAAGCAAATGTTAAGCAAAGAATTGTTACTATTTTTCAACCGCATTTATTTTCTCGGACTCGTGATTTTTATGAAGAATTTGCCAAAAAATTATCAATTGCCGATTATATTATTCTAACTGAAATTTATCCTGCCAGAGAAAAACCAATCGAAAACGTAAATTCAAAAATGATAGCCGATTTGATTGAAAAAGACGTAGTTGTTACAAAAGATAAAAATGAATTATTTGATAAAATTAATGAAATTATTCAACCGAATGATATTGTGATAAGTCTTGGTGCAGGAACAATATCCAAATGGATGCATGAGTTTTATGAAAAATATTGATTGTTTAATTTCTAAAGTTGATTTGAAAGAGTTAAGCCATCTTAAAGTTGGTTCAATGGCGGATGTGTATTTTCCTAAAAGCTATGAAGATTTAAAATTAATTTATGAAAAATTTGGTGATGAAGAAAAATTCCCAATCGGAGGTGGATCTAATACTCTATTTAAAGATGAACACAACAAGATATTGATTTCAGATAAATTTTTACCAAAGAAAATAAAAATTGCAGGAAATATCATCAAAGTATCTTCTAATTATAATATTAATGCTTTTCTAATGAAAATGGCTGCAAATAATTTGGGTGGGTTAGAATTTTTAGCCGGAATCCCGGCAAATATTGGTGGACTGACATTTATGAATGCCGGAGCTAATAACAAGGAAATCTTTCAATTTATAGATTCTGTCCTAGTTTTAGAAAATTCAGGAAAGCAAAGATTGTTTAGAAAAGATGAATTAAATTTGAACTATAGATGCTCAAATATTAGAGGTTTTATTTTGGAGGTAAATTTCAAATTAGATATTGATTCAAAAGAAAATATTATGAAGAAAATCGCCATGAATATCATGAAAAGAAAAAATTCTCAACCAATTACAAAACCTAATCTCGGATGTTTTTTTAAAAACCCAAGTGGAAGTTCTGCCGGAAAATTAATTGATGATTTAGGATTAAAAGGACTTCAGGTCGGTGATGCGATTGTCTCTGATAAACATGCAAATTTTATTATCAATAATGGAAATGCCTCATTTCAAAACATTATTTATTTGACAGAATTGATTAAGCAAAAAGTAATAAATCAATTTAATATAAAATTGGAATTGGAGATTAAAATTGTTTAATAAAAAAAATAGAGGTTATGCTTTAATTAAAAGAAGAGGGAATTTTCGCTACTTTGTAAGATTTTTCCTATTTGTTTCAACAATCGGCATAATTTCTTTTTTCGGATATAATCAATTGCAAAAAATGGATTATTTTAATGTTCGCAAAATTATAATTAAAGGTAATCAAAATGTACCAAACCAATATATTTATGAGTTTGTTAAAAAATACAAGGGCCTCAATATTTTTAAATGCAAAAGATATAAAATTGCCGATGATTTATCCGGAATTGTAAGAATAAAATCTGTCAGTGTCAGTAAAAAATTACCATCTACTTTGGTGATAACTATTAATGAAAATAAGGCAAAATTTATTCTAAAAACGAGAGATGGATTTCTTATCCCTGTTTCAAAAAATAATATAATCTTAGACAATGCCGAATTTTATATTGATGATAATGCTCCGATAATTGATGTTTCTACAAGTTTGGATAGTATAAAAGTCGGGAGCGTTTACCAAGATAGTTTATTTGAAAAAATAAAAAAAATACATAAAAAAATGTTTGAAGTGCAAAATATGATTGTTAATAGAATTTCAGAATACTCTCTTACCAAAGATAATAATTTAATTTTTACCTTAGACAACGGAGTCAAAGTAATTCCGGATACTTCTCAAGTTAAGGAAACTCTTGATAAATTGACTTTTGCATTACTGAATTCATACGTAAAAAAATATCAAACTATTGACTTGAGATATAGCGAAATTGGTGTGATAACATCGGAGGAAAAATGAGCGAATTATCGATAATTACTGCTTTGGATTTAGGTTCTTCAAGTATAAAAGTTCTTATTGCCGGCATTACAGAAGATTTTCATCTTGAAATATTAGGAAAATCAGAGGTTAAAACCCCTAAAAATTCATTTAATAGAGGTAAAATTCAAGATATTTCTAAAACGGCGAATGAAATTAGAGTGGCAATTAGTAAGGCTGAAGAAGATGCCAAAACTAAAGCTCAAAACATTTATTTGTCTATTTCAGGTGAGTTTTTACGTAGTGAAAATACTTCTAAAAAAATTAGTCTTAGTGATACAGCCAAAATTATTACAACTGAAGATGTTGAAAATTTGAGAAGAACAACAACAAGCTATTTGATTAGGCAGAAAGGTCATGATAATGAAATTGTTATTCATGATATTCCGCAATCTTATAATGTGGACGAACAAGAAGGAATTAAAAATCCGGTGGATATGTCCGGATATTCTTTAGAAAATCATCTTCACGTTATTATGGCTTCAGAAAATCCCTATCAAAATATAATTAGAACAATTGAAAAAGCCGGCTATTCAATTAAACAAGCGGTTGCTTCTCAATTAGCGTCTTCAATTTCCGTATTGGAAGACCAGGAAAGGGATCTCGGAGTAATATTATTGGATATCGGAGCCGGTACAACAGATATTTCCGTTTATTTGAAAGGTAATATGAAATTTTCTAAAGTAATACCTTTGGGCGGAAATGATATTACAAATGATTTAACAATTGGACTTAGAACTTCGACAGAATTTTCAGAGAAAATTAAAATTAAAAACGGATCATTAAAACCTTCTTTAAAAAATAAAGATGAGGAAATAGAAATTCAAGGTATTGCCGGAAGACAAGTAGTGAAGAAAAAATTAAGTTTTATTTATCAAATTATTTATTATAGATCTGATGAGATTTTGGAAAAAGCTTATCAAGATGTTATGAAAAGTACAAATACAAATTTAATTAATGCAGGTTTAGTTCTTACTGGAGGAACGTCACTTATGAATAATATAGGTATGTTTGCCGAAGAAAAATTTAACCTTCCAACCCGAATCGGTTATCCGAAAATAGATAGAATAACTAATGATATTAAAGAGCTGAAAAGCCCAAAATATGCAACAGCTATTGGTCTTTTATATTTTGGACTTGACTCTTTTAAGTCAAAAGAAATAAAAATATCGAAAATGAAATCTGAAAATAATATAAATTTTAAAGGTATCTTTACTAAAATGAAAAATTTTATTAAAGAGCTTTCATAGTTAGGAGGAATTATGATAAATATTGATAATGATGACTTATTCCCTGATGTATTAATTAAAGTTTTAGGTGTTGGTGGAGGCGGTGGAAATGCTGTCGAAACAATGATTAAAAATAAATTGTCAAAAGTAGAATTTATTGTAGCAAATACCGATTTAAGTGATTTGAAAAATTCCAGTGCGAAAATTAAAGTTCAAATTGGGAAAAAAGTAACTCGCGGTCGCGGTGCCGGAACTAATCCTGAAAAAGGAAGATTAGCTGCTGAAGAAAGTGAAGACGAAATTAAGAAAATTTTGCAAGGTGCAAATTTGTTGATTTTATCCGCCGGAATGGGTGGAGGTACCGGAACCGGAGCAACGCCGGTGATTGCTAAAATTGCTCAAGAAATGAATATTCTAACTTTGGGAATTGTTAATACTCCTTTTAAACACGAAGGTGTTTTGAGAAATAAAAGAGCTGAAGAAGGAATAATTGAATTAAAAAAATATATTGATACTTTATTGATAATCCCAAATGATAAATTATCTTCAATATATAAGCAAATGTCATTATTTGATGCTTTCCAAAAAGCAAATGAGGTCCTTTATCAAGCTACAGAATCAATTGTTGATATTATCAATACCAATGGTGCTATTAATGTCGATTTTGCCGATGTTGAGACTACTTTGAACAATAAAGGATTTGCTTTATTCGGAATTGGAGAATCAAAATTTGAGAAAGATAGTGATAATAAGGCAAAAGCAATTGAAGCTGCAAATGCTGCTATTAATAATCCGCTTTTGGAAGATATCACTTTATCTTCATGTAAAGGTCTGCTAATTAACGTTGCTTCTGATTTTAATTTGGGAATGCAAGATTTTGATGCAATTATGGAAGTAATTACTAATGAAGCCGGTGGAACTCCAAATATTATTCAAGGTGTAGTTCTTGATGAAAAATATAAAGATAAAATCCGCGTCTCAATTATCGCTACAGGTCTGCATAATGAAAAATTTGAAAAAACAGATAATGAAGATAATGTCTCTGTTATGAAAGCAAGTAGCGAAGATGATGATTTTAAAAGAATTAAGATGAATACACAACAAAAATCGACTCGCATAGAACCGGATTATCCAAAAATAGATAACGAAAATTATGATGTTCCGGCTTTTGCAAGAAAAGTAATTGATTAATGCAACATCCATTCATAATTAAAACTTTAATTTTAGCTGTAAGTATTTTTATTACAGGTAAAATTACAAGACTTTATGAAGTAAATAATTTTTATGCTGCTTTAGGAGCTGCTTTTTTACTAGCAGTTTCTAATGCGGTAATTCGTCCAATCCTTCTGTTTTTTACCCTTCCAATAACAATAATCACACTTGGTGTTTTTGTATTTTTCCTCAATGGATTTATTCTATTGATGGTTTTACGCTTATTTAAAGGTTTTAAAATTGACGGATGTTTAAGTGCAACTATTGCTTATATTATTATTTCTGTCATTAGTTGGTTTTTAAATTTACTATTGTTTTAATTATAGTTATGTTTATCATAATAATATCGGATAATAAAAATGAAAAAATATGTCATTATCATTATATTAATTTTCTTGTCTGAACTTTCAGCTTTTAACTTAAAAGAAAATTATCTCAGTCTAAAATCTTCAACTTTTGAATACGCAGAATTAAATAAATATCCGCTTTTAGTCAGTGCCGGAGTATTAGGCTCATCTTTTCTTTTTGATAGACCAATCAAAAATATGGTTGTTCATAATCAACACAAATTTATGATAAATTTCAGTGATTTTACAAATAATTTTGGTGAGCAAAAATTAGTAATTCCCGGATTGGCTTTAGTCGGGACATATGGATTAATTTCTAAAGATGATAAAATGTATGGTACTGTAAAAACTTCATTTGAATCATACTTTTTAGCAGTCGGAGTAAATTTAGCAACCAAATTTGTAGTTGGACGGGAGAGACCCTTGGGTACTGACAACCAGTATGATTTTCATCCTTTTTCGATTAATAACAAATACAATTCATTTTTTTCAGGTCATACTACTATTGCTTGGTCTGTTTTTACTCCTTTTGCTTTGGCTTATGATAATCCTTATCTCTATTTTATTCCTATTTCAGTTAATCTTGCTAGCATTTATAAAAATCGACATTGGCTATCGGATACATTAGCTTCAACAATTGTCGGATTTTCTTCAGGATATATTATTTATCATTTGAATTTAGATAAAAATTTTAAGTTAAATTGTGCTTTGAATTCAGTAAATATATCCTATAATTTTTAGAAAAGATTTTCTTTTTTGACGAAGATACTCTGAATTATACTTAGAAGTCTATTTCTAACTAAAAAACTATCATTGTAATCTGAAAAAAGGTTGACCTTATTTAAGGGAAAAAATTCATAAACTCAAAGGAAGTTTAATGAAAATAGATTTACATACACACACAACATATTCTGATGGGAGAAATACTCCTAAAGAATTAATAGATTTGGCAAAAAAAAATCACTATGATATTTTTGCCATTACTGACCATGATTCTATATCAGGTTATTTGAAAGTTAATGATTATGCTGAAAATATAGGAATTACTCTTATTCCCGGTGCTGAAATTAGCACCTTGTATAATAATAATGATATTCATATTTTGGCATATTTTTTTGATATTAAGAATCAAGAATTTTTGGATATGCTTTCGTTTATTCAAGATTCCAGAAAAAACAGAGCAAAAAAAATAATCGATAAACTAAATGAATTAGGGAAAAATATCACTTTTGAAGAAGTCGTTGAGTTATCCGGTAAAACAGATTTAATTGGCAGACCTCATATTGCCAGAGCTCTGGTTAATAAGGGTTATTGCAATAATATTCAAGAGGCTTTTTACAAATATATCGGGAATGATTGTCCTGCTTATTATCCAAAATTGTCATTAAACCCCATAGAAGTAATTGATATTATAAAAAAAGCCGGTGGAATTTCAGTTGTAGCTCATCCATTTCAATTGGAGGATGAATTTGTTCTGCTTGAATTAATTGAAATGGGAGTTCAAGGAATAGAAGTATTTTACCGTTTACATACGAATGAACAAATAAAATTTTATGGGGATATTGCAGATAAATATAATTTAGTAAAAACCGGTGGAAGTGATTATCATGGTGATCCGAAAGGTAGAATTGTATTTGGAGATTATTCAGCCCCGGACTCTGTTTATGAAAATTTATTAAAAGAAAAGGAGAAAATTGATGGAACCAATAAAAGTTAAACCAATTAATTGGGCAAAAGTTAATTCATTACCGAAAACATACAGATTTAACCCATTCATTAGAATTTTTACAATTATTTTAGGTTTGTTTGCTACATATTATTCTTTGTGGCTCATCTTTACTAAATTAGGACATGATTCTTCTCAAATTACAAAATATGCACCTTTCTTAATTCTTTTTTTAGGACTTAATTCATTAATGAAAAATCTCTTTACTTTGAATTCCATAAAGTTTGAAGAAGATAAGGTAAATTTCAGATATCTTTTAAAAAAGACAAAAAGTATTCCTTGGGAAAACATTACTCGCATGGAATTCTATTCTAAAAGAATGAAAGCTATTAAAATATTTTATACTGAAGGTGGTAAGAAAAAAACATATTATATGCTTTTAAATATGCCAAAGATGTTAGAAGCAATAAACACAATGGCTGAAAAAGCTGTTAATTGCGAATATGATGAATATTTGGCAAGTATTGTTCAACCTGCCAAAGAAGGTAATGAATAATGAAAATAAAGAATAATTGTCTTTATTTTAAAGGTGATATCCCTTGCAAATATCATAAAAGTGAAGGTGTTCATTGTGAAGATTGCCGGCATTATTTACCTATTTATAAAAGAATTCTAATTATTAAATTAGGTGCTGCCGGTGATGTAATTCGGACAACTCCTATTTTACATATTTTGAAGAAGAAATTTCCAAATTCGCATTTAACTTGGTTAACGGACTATCCAATATTTATCCCTAAAAATTTTGTAAATAAGGTCATAAAATGGGATGAAAAAACAATAATTTCCTTGCAAGCTACAGAATTTGATCTATTAATAAATCTTGATAAAGATGAACACGCAACTGCTTTGGCAAAATTAATTTCAGCAAATGTTAAAAAGGGTTATTTACGAGATGAATTTTCCCATTGTAAACCTGCTGATGAAAATGCCGAAAACAAATGGTTAACCGGACTTTATGATGATTTGAATAAAGAAAATACTAAGAGTTATCCTGAAGAAGTTTTTGAAATCCTCGGCTATGAATTTTCCGGTGAAAAATATATTCTTAATCTTCCCGAGTCCAAAATTGATTTTAATCTTCCTGATGATAAAAAGATTATCGGACTGAATACCGGTTGCGGAAATCGCTGGTTAACAAGAATGTGGGGGAATGAAAACTGGATTAAATTAGCTTTTATGTTAAAAGATGCCGGGTATTTTCCAATTCTTCTCGGTGGCAAGTATGAAGATGATATTAATACTGAGATTGCCTTACATTCTCCTGCAAAATATTTCGGGTATTTTTCTTTAGATAAATTTATTAATTTGGTTAATGAGACTGATTTGGTCGTAACTTCGGTAACGATGGCAATGCACGTAACAATCGCTCTTGAGAAAAAAATAGTTTTGCTGAATAATATTTTCAACAAAAATGAATTTGAATTATACGGATTAGGTGAAATTTTACAGCCTGACAAAAAATGTCTCGGTTGTTATAAAAATACTTGTGATGTAAAATGTATGGAAACAATAAAACCGGAACTTGTTTTCGAGAAAATCACAAAATTATTATCTGAATGAGAATTGCTTTTTTAGCTCCGGCATATCCCTTAAGAGGTGGAATTGTACAATTTGTATCTTTGATGGCCGATTCTTTATCGTCAGAACATGAGATACAATTTTTTTCATTTAAAAGACAATATCCCAAAATTCTTTTTCCGGGGAAAGACCAACTTGATCATGAAGAAAATCGCTATGAATTTCCGATTAATTCGCAATTAATTCCCTACAATCCCTTTACTTGGAAAAATACTGTCAAAAAAATTGATGAATTTGCACCGGATATCATAATTTTCAAATATTGGATTCCTTTTTTTGCACCTGCCTTTGGTTGGATCTTACGTAAAATAAATCCGAAAATAAAAAAAATTGTAATAATCGATAATATAGATTTTCATGAAAAATGGCTAATGGGAGAATTTCTAACTAAATATGCCTTGAGTAAAACGAACCTTTTGGTCTCAATGTCGGAAAATGTGTTAAAAACATCTAAAAATATTTTTCCTAAAAAACGGAACATTTTGGCATTTCATCCTAATTATCAGTGTTATGATTTTAATAAATATTCTAAGGAATCAGCCAAAAAAGAGCTCAAATTATCTCATAAAAAAGTTATTTTATTTTTTGGTTATATCAAGAAATATAAAGGTTTGGATATTTTATTAAAATCGTTCAAATTGTTGCAAGATAAAAGTGATGATTATCGACTTCTAATTGTCGGGGAAGTTTACGGAGATGAATCAGAATATTTTGATTTGATTAAAGATTTGGGAATTGCCCGTAAATTGGTTTTTATCAATCGTTTTGCAGAAAATTCAGAGATTGAGAAATTTTTTAAAGCAGCAGATGTTTTGGCTTTACCATATAAACACGCAACTCAAAGTGGAGTTTTAAAAATTGCCGATAGTTTTGAATTAGGAGCAGTTGGCACACCAATTGGTGGAATTCCGGAGATGATTAATGATGGGAAAACAGGTATCGTGGCAAAATCAATTTCACCGCAAGACTTTTCAGAAGCAATTTCGGATTATTTTGAATTAGATGAAAATGAAATAAAAAATCATCTTTCTCGCAAAAATAATCAACTATCTTGGAGCAAATTTAACAATCTCATTTTAGAAAATTTATGAAAAAAAATATCCTGATTGTTACGTATTATTGGCCACCTTCCGGAGCAGCAGCTGTTCAAAGATGGTTGAAAATAGCTCTCGAATTGAAAAAAACAGGTCATAATCCGGTTATTGTTACGACAAAAAATGGCGATTATCCTCAGATTGATGAATCATTATTAGAAGTTATTCCCAAAGATTTAAAAGTTATAAAAACCAATTCTATAAATTATGGGAAGATTTTCAAATTATTTACTCGCGAAAAAAAATTACCTTATGGAAATATGGCTGCTAAAACAAATGATAATTGGATAAAAAAAGTCTTTTATTGGATAAGAATGAATTTAATTGTCCCTGATGCCAGAATTGGTTGGGTTCCATTTGCTCTGAAAGCTAGTCAAAAAGAATTAGCTTTGCAAAAATTTGATGCTGTTATCACTACCGGTCCACCACACTCATCTCATATTGTCGGCTATTTTTTGAAAAAGAGATTTGGAATAAAATGGATTTCAGATTTTAGAGATCCTTGGACAAATATCATTTATAATCAAAAGTCAAAAAGAAATTCAATAACTGTCAAACTTGATAAATATCTTGAGGGAAAAATTGTAGATAATTCTGATTATACCTTTCTTGTGTCAAAAAGTTGGTTAAATTTAATTCCGAAAGGAAATATTAAAATAATGCCAAATGCCTTTTTAGCTTCTGAATTTGATAACGTAAAATATCATAAAAGTGATTTTTTCAGAATAAAATATATCGGGAAATTCATAAACTATGATTTTATTGACGATATCTTAAATCAAATCGGAGAATTTTCAAAATTTCATAAAAATATAGAAATTTCTTTTATTGGAGATTATGGTTGTATTACTGATGAATTAAAGAGAACATATCCGAATATAAGATTTGTCTGTAAAGATTTTATTCCACATAAAAATGCAATTCAAGAAATGGTTGATTCGGAAATTCTTATTTTATTGATAAATGATTATGAAGGAAACAAAGGTCTGGTTCCCAGTAAAATATTTGAGTATATTGCAACTCGGACATTTATTTTGGGTTACGGTCCCAGCGATGGAGATGCTGCTCAATATATTGTTGAATCAAAATCGGGGATAATGATCGATTATGGGGAAAATGATGAAATTATGAATACCTTACAAAATCAATACGATGTTTGGTCTAAGAATCTTTATAAAAAAAATACCGGAGATATTACTAAATTTTCAGTAAAGTCGCAAATTAAGCAAATTTTAGAGTTGATATAAATTCTAATACAATTGTTTAAATAAAAATTTCTAAACGTTTTTCCCCTGATAAAATTATTTATTGTTAAATATTTCTCTTTACATTTAAACGGAGATTATAATTTGTAAATAAAAAAAAATGAGGTCAAATGGTTACAAGATTTTTCTCAAAAGCATTAATTGGACTGGTTTCCTTAACACTTTCTTTGTTTTCATCTTACAAAGGAATTGATGTTAATTTTGAAAATTTTGCCTATCAAGTTAAATCCTCAAAAGTTTATTTCTCAGCAAATTTAACCAAACCATTTACAAAAGATGCTGAAGATATTTTTAAATCGGGAGCTAAAATTAAATTGTTTTTTAATCTTGAAATTTATAAAGGCGATAAAAAAATTATTAAGAAAAAATATCTGCATTCGGTAAGATTTGATCCTATGAAGCAAATATTTCTTTTTTATAAATCTGAAGAAAATAAATATTACGAGATTCGAGATTTTGAAAAATTAGTATCAGAAATATCTTTTTTTGAATATACAGCGAATTATGATGATGTAAAAGGGAATATAGATTTCAAATTAACGGCTAATCTTAATAAAATTAGAATTTCTCTTTTAGAACGGGAATATAATTTAATGTCGTTATGGAATTGGAGTAAACCGTATTTCGAAAAAAATATTGAGGTTAAAGAAAATGAGATATAGACTCGGAATAAGAGGCTGGGGAATTTCTCTTTTTATAGCATTATTTATAATGGGGGCTTTGTTTTTAAATCACTTTTTCATAAACCAATCTACGAAAATCAATCAATCACTTCATAATATGAAAATTGATGAATCCCTTCATAATCTAAATTTTCAGCACAAATCCGATGAAGAAGCCGCTAGAAAATTAATGGAAGATTACCGAAAAACAATTGCTTATATAAACATTATTCAACGAGAAAATAAGATATATTCGGTAGTTTTTATCTTTATTCTTTTCATAATAAGTATTGTTATTTTTTGGGTTATTTTTACAATTATAACAAAACCATTAGAAGAATTGCATTTTGCCACAATTAAAATAGCGGAAGGTGATTTTTCCATAAAGCTGTCAGAAAACGGGATAATGGAAATCAAAGAATTGAAAATGTCTTTCAATAAAATGTCAAACGAATTGGATCAAGCTCAACAAAAACTTATTGTTGCAGAAAAAGAATTGATTTGGAAAGATATGGCAAGAATTTTGGCTCATGAAATAAAAAATCCACTGACTCCCATTCAGCTTTCATTTCAAAGAATGGAAGAAATTTATTATGATGATCCTACCAAACTGGAAAAGATATTTCCGGAAGTAAGTACAATTATCAATCAGGAAATAAGTAATTTAGGGAATTTGGCAAAATCATTTTCTGAATTCGCAAAAATGGCTACACCTAATTTTGAAATATTCGATCCGGCTGAAGAAGTCGAAAAAATCATTAGTTCATATAAAGAGATAGCCAATATAGAAGTTCAAATTGAGAACAATTTAAAAATATCATTTGATAAACAACATTTTTATCATATTGTTACAAACATTGTTAAAAATGCGGTAGAAGTTAGTAATTTTGAGAAACTTGTTAAAATTAAATTATATTTTAGTAATCATTTTGTTGTCCTTTCCGTTAAGGATGAAGGTCCGGGAATTTCATCAGGAGATATGAAAAAAATCTTCGAACCATATTTTACTAAGAAAAAAAGTGGTACCGGTCTTGGATTGGCAATTGTAAAAAGATTAGTCGATAACAATCATGCAATGATCAGAGTAAAAAGTCGTGTTAATGAAGGCTCTGAATTCATTCTTTTAATAGAGGAATATCATGAAAATTCTTATAATGGATGATGAGAAAAATATTTGTCTCACCCTCAAGCAAATTTTAAGTAACGAAAAATACACAGTTAAAACTTTATCTGCCTTTGCAAAATGGCAGAAAATCTTTCTAGATTTTCAACCCGATATTGTGATTTTAGATGTCCAATTAGATATCAATCTTTCCGGTTTGGATATCCTTCAAGAAATTAAGAAAATTGATTCAACTGTTTTGGTTATTATGATTTCCGGACACAGCGGAATCCAGGAAGCGGTTTTAGCAATTAAATATGACGCTTTTGATTTTCTGGAAAAACCTTTATCGCTCCCAAAAGTAAAAATTACTTTGAAGAATGCAACTCAATATAGAATGGCTATTTTAGAAAGTCAGCTCTATAAACGTTCAAAATTAATGCAATATCGAATGATTGGAAATTCTGAATATATGCAAGAACTAAAGAGGACTATTGTTAAAGTAGCAAAATCAAATGCGAAAGTTCTTGTTCGAGGAGAAAGTGGAACCGGGAAAGAATTAGTAGCCTATTCAATTCATTCAAATAGCGATAGATGCAACAATCCTTTTATCAAATTTAATTCTGCTGCCATTCCAAATGAATTAGTCGAAAGCGAATTATTTGGATACGAAGCCGGGGCTTTTACAGGAGCAATAAAAACTAAAAAAGGCAAATTGGAAGAGGCTGACGGAGGTTCTTTATTTTTGGATGAAATTGGCGATATGAGTTTAGCAGCTCAAGCTAAGATTTTGCGAGTTATTCAAGAAGGTGAATTTGAAAGAGTTGGAAGCAATATTATTAGGAAAATCGATGTCAGAATCATCGCTGCTACTCATAAAAATTTAGAAGAAATGATTGAAGAACGAACTTTTAGAGAAGATTTATATTATCGTTTAAACGTTATTCCAATTAAAATAAAATCTCTTCGAGAACATCCGGAAGATATTCCTGATTTGATTAATCATTTCTCAAAAATGTTTTCTGCTGAAATGAAATCAAAATCAAAAATATTTGATAAATCAGCAATTGATTTGTTACAAAAATCAAAATTAAAAGGAAATATTAGAGAATTGAGAAATCTAATTGAAAGAGTCTATATTCTTTCCGAAAACGAAATTATTACTGCCAAAGATTTTTCCGGTTCTACTTCAAATAACAATAAAATCGATGAATTTTGGCTTTCAACAAAATTGTATTCCGAGAAAAAAATGGAATTTGAAAAAAAATATTTGACCGAACAACTAGCTAAATTTGATTTTAGCGTGAGTGTTACAGCAAAGAATCTTGGACTTCAACAAAGTAATTTATCAAGAAAGATTAAAGAACTTAAAATTGAATTACATAAAAAATAAACTAAACTAAAAAGGAGAAAATTATGCAACCATTAATTCTGACCGCCGCAATTACAGGAGCGGAAACTACTAAAGAACAACAACCAAATTTGCCTGTAACACCCAAAGAACAAGCTGAAGATGCTGTAAAATGTTGGGAAGCCGGAGTAAGAGTTATCCATCTTCATGTTCGTGAAGACGATGGTACTCCAACTCAAAGATTGGAAAGATTTAAGGAATCGATTGAAGCTATTCGCGAAGCAGTTCCGGAAATGATTATTCAAATTAGTACCGGTGGGGCAGTGGGAGAAGCTTTTGAAAAAAGAATGGCTCCTCTGACATTAAAACCGGATATGGCAACCCTCAATGGTGGAACTTTAAATTTCGGAAATGATGTTTTTATAAACCATCCCAAAGATATTGTCAGATTAGCTGAATATTTCAAGGAAACCGGAGTTGCACCTGAGATCGAAGTTTACGAATCTGGAATGGTTACTGCTATCGGTAAATTGGCTAAAAAAGGGGTTATTACTCATACTCCACTTCATATCCAATTTGTACTCGGGGTACCTGGTGGAATGACAGGAGAACCCCGCAATTTGAATTATATGGTAGATCATTTACGATCAGAGATACCAACCGCAACTTGGGGAGTAGCAGGAATCGGAAGATATGAACTCCAAGATGCAATTATGGCAGTTGTCATGGGCGGACATGTTAGAGTTGGTTTTGAAGATAATATTTATTATCACAAAGGTGTTTTAGCTGAATCAAATGCACAATTATGCGCGAGAATTGCAAGAATTTCTAAAGAATTTGGAAGACCTTTAGCTACTGCAACTCAAGCCAGAGAAATTTTAGGTATATAAAAAAGGGCATTAAGTTGCCCTTTTAATTTTTAATTATTTTCCAATTTGAATGTAATTTTTTATTTTTAAAATTCAAATGTAGTTGTCCAATTCCTTTTGTATATCTTACATTTTTGAAATATATTCTTTTTCTGAAAACAAAATCCCGATAGATTTTACTATCAAAATTTATAATGTACCGAATCCTCTTATCATTAGGAAAAATTCTTTTACAAACAAATTTTGGATAGGAAGTTAAAATTACAATTAAGTCGGATTTTTCAGAAATTTCAGAGAATATTTTTTTTAAAATTTTCTTTTGTGAATAGTCAAAAGAAATTGTTGAATCAAGATTTGCCGTTGTAGTAAAATCCGGTGAGTAAAGGCTAATCAAATCCACTTGAAATGAATCGGCTTTTATAGTAATAATCCTATTTGGATAATTTGTTTTTGTTGTATCCTTAAGATTAGAAGCAAATAATTTTTTGGATGGAAATGATGAACTATAGTGAAAATCAGTAGGAGTTATATAATCTACAAAATCCAGATTTTCTAATTTCTCTACAAATATTGAATCATTATTTAAAGAATCAGGCAGAGATTTTAAAAACTTGCCGACAATAAAAGTATAATTCGTCGATCCAAGTGTATCTTTAAAAGTTTCGGAAAATAACGAATCTAAATCATTACAAGCCGAATCATCTATACCTGAATTGTAAGCAAAACCCGGATCAATAATAAAGTTTAAGTTAATATTATTTTCTGCTGCTATAAAAAACACCTGAGAAATTAATATTATTAGGAGAATTATCTTTTTATTCATAATAATAAATTGCTTCTATTGGATTGATCTTTGCCGCTTTATAAGCTGGATAAATACCTGAAACCAATCCGATGAAAAACGAAAAACCTAAACCTAATAAAATACCTTTAATTGAAATAGCAAACTCGAATTTAGCAACCATTGATGCAATGGAAAGTAAGCATTGAGAAAACAAAATTCCAATAAAAGCTGCTATCAATGCTAAAACAATAGATTCATTTACAAAATAAAAAAATATTTCCAGATCGGTAGAACCTACAGTTTTGCGGATTCCAATTTCACTCATTCTCTCTGATATTGAAATAAGCAAGGTACTAAAAAGTCCAATACCCCCGACAAGAAGTGAAATTGAAGCTATTGAAAGTAAGGTGATATTCCATTTTTTCATAACATCATTCAATTGATTTGTGATTTTTACCATTTCCGAACCGACATCACTAATTGAAGTATCATGAGCCATATTATGACTCATCAAAAAGAATTGCTTAACTTTGATTAACATTGGTCTAAATGATTCATTATCTTTGGATTGAATGTAAATAAAATCTATGGAAGCATTATTTCTTATGTATTTAAAACCGGTTTTTAAAGGAATATAAACTGCCTTTAGATCGTTCCTTCGTTCCCAGGAATTGAAGTTGAATCCGTTATTGGAAGCTAAAACATCATCTTTTAGGATTCCTATAATTTTATAACTGTTTTTTCCTAAAGTAACAAATTTCCCGAGTACATCAGGGTTTTTAAAATATTTTCTTACAAAGCTTTTACCGATAATACAAACTTTGGCTGCACTTTTCATTTCAAAATTATTAAAATATCTTCCTTGTCCAATTGGATATGTTTTGGCGGTAAAATAATCATTTGTCGTGCAAGTCAATCTTATCCATTGTTTAAGATTTCCCGAATGTAATCTTTGCCAAGTTTGGATTATTCCGTAGGAATTTAAGTGCTCAACTGATTTTTGCAATGCTATAAAATCATTATATGTTATTGGATGCTGTTTTCTTTTCATCGAGAAATGTCTTCGTCTTTTCCCCGAATATTCGGAACCTCCCCCGGAGATAATAATGCTATTGTTATAACCTAAATTTTTAAATTGTTTGTTAACAAAAGCCTGCAAACCCGAGACTGAGGAAAACATGGTTATTACGGAAACAACACCGATCAAAATTCCCAATAAAGTTAAAAATGATCTAAATTTATGAGAAAATATAGAGACTAAACTGCTTTTTAGATTCTCAAGATAATTCATTAAAAGTATTCCTTACCGCATTTTGGACATTTGAAAAACTTACCCTTGTCTTTGGAAAAATGTTCTTCAAGATATTCGGAATCACACTCAGTGCATTTCATTATCACCGGTTTAAAATTTGAGATAAATTTACACTCAGGATAATTTGAACATCCAAAAAAGGTTTTTCCTCTTTTATTTCTTTTTTCGACTAATTCTCCTTTACCGCATTTAGGACATTTTATTCCGGTAGTAAAAGGTTTGGTAAATTTACATTTTGGATAATTACTGCAGGCAATAAATTTTCCGTAACGGCCGGTTTTGACGATTAACGGACTTCCGCATTTAGGACATTTTTCATCCAATGTTTCAGGTTCTTCGATAATAATTTTTCCGTTCTCATCCTTTTTAAAATTTTTAATATTTTTACATTCAGGATAATTGCTACAAGCTAAGAATTTCCCGTTTCGTCCCCACTTTATAACCATTTTAGAACCACATTTTTCGCAAACAAGGTCGGTTTCTTCAACAAGTTTTTCTTTGGAAGATTTAATATCAACTTTGTTTAGTAATTCCATAATTTTATCAAAGTAAATTTTTAAAACATTATGCCATTCCAATTCACCATAACCAATTTTATCAAGATTATCTTCCATTTCAGCTGTAAAATTAACGTTAAAAAATGAAGAAAAATTTCCAACTAAGAAAGTATTTACTGTTTTTCCTAAATCTGTTGGAAAGAAATATTTGTTTTCAATCCTAACATAATCTCTTTCACGTATTGTATTTGTGATTGAGGCATAGGTTGAAGGTCTGCCGATACCTAAGGATTCCATTTCTTTAATCAAAGATGCTTCTGAAAACCTTGCCGGTGGTTTGGTAAAATGTTGTTTCCCTTCAATATTTTTCGATTGAAGAAGGTCTTTCTCGGAATATCTGCTGTCCAAAAGGGCTTTTTCTGAAATCTGAACATGCGGGTAAGCGTTTAAAAATCCTTTATTAAGAATTCTGCTAGCCGATGATTTAAAGCTATAAATTCCTGCCGAAGTGAGAATGTTGTTTGTTTCTATGGTAGCCGGAATCATTTGAGTCGCTATAAATCTTTGCCAAATTAGGGCATATAATTTTTTTTGAGGTTCATCAAGATATTGAGCTATTGCTTCAGGAGTTCTAAAAGCATCAGTTGGACGAATTGCTTCGTGGGCATCTTGAGATTTATTTTTGTTTTTAAAAATGCGGACAGATTTATTTAAAAAATCTTTTCCATATCGCTCGGAGATTAATTTTCTTGAAACCTCATGTGCTTCATCAGATAAACGTAGGGAATCTGTTCTCATATAAGAAATTAACCCAACTGTTTCACCGCCAATATTTATTCCTTCATATAATCTTTGGGCAATTTGCATTGTAAACTTTGGAGAGAAATTTAAAAGTTTAGATGCGTCTTGCTGAAGTGTACTTGTAATATATGGCGGATAAGGTTGGATTTTTCGAGATTTTTTTTCTATCTTATCAATATGAAATTCTAATCTTTTTAATTCTTCAATAATTTTATCGGATTCTTCTTTCGTACCTATTTTTGCTTTTTTATTATCTATTTTTGTGAGGTCAGCAACTAATGGCGTATAATCATCTTTAAAGATTGTTGCATTAATTGACCAATATTCTTCCGGTGTGAAAGCTTCAATCTTCTCTTCACGCTCGCAGATTAACCTCAAGGCAACTGATTGAACACGACCGGCACTTAGATTTTTAGCAATAACTTTCCATAATAAAGGACTAACTTTGTAACCAACAATTCTATCTAAAATACGTCTTGCTTGTTGCGAATTGAAAATATTTTCATCAACAACAGTTGGATGTTTTATTGAGTCGCGAATTGCTTTTTTCGTAATTTCATTAAAAACGATTCGTTTAACCGGTTTGCCTTTTATTTCTTTTTTTAAAGCCTCTTTGAGATGCCAAGCAATTGCTTCTCCTTCGCGATCGCGGTCTGACGCTAATAATATTTCGGAAGCTTCTTTTGCCGAAGCTTTTAATTCTTTAATTAAAGCACTTTTTTTGCGGTCCAAAACATAGTGAGGCTTAAAATTATTTTCAACATCAATTCCTAATTCTTTCTTTGGAAGATCTCGAATATGTCCCATTGAAGCTTTAACAGTATAACCTGTTCCTAAAAATTTAACGATTGTTTTTGCTTTTGCAGGTGATTCTACGATAATTAATTTTTTTCCCATAATGTCCTCAATTAATCTGTTTAGACTTTTTATCTGAGCTGTAAACATCAATTTTATCCATATATGATAATACAGCTTTAATTAACTCATCTTTTTCAATCATATCAGGTGCGGTAAATTGATATACTTCTATGATAAATTCTAATACATAAGCATTTGTTTTTCGGTTTGAAAGAAGATATATATCTCGTACCAAACTGATAGATGACTCAAAAATATAAGGTGTTATTGAGTCTGTATAGAGTAATTTGAAAAGGAACCTATATGAATCATTAGTAAAATATTTTGATTCGATATCGCTAAAAGTGCGAATATAAGTTTCGTTTTCTTGAAAGCTAAAATTAATTTTATTTTCGATTGATTCGAACAAATTAATTACTCTTGAAATTTTCTCTTTAATATCCATGATTAGCCCTTAAGTTTACCACAACAATTTTTATATTTCTTACCACTTCCGCAAGGACAAGGGTCATTTCTGCCAATTTTTACATCAACTTGTCGAGGTTGTATTTTAGGAGGATTTTCGCTATTATTTTTATTATTATTTGTTTTACGTTCTTGAATTTCTGCAGGTGAAAACGCAGATAATTCAGAATGGGTAAAAGAGCTATTTTCAAGTAGAGAATGTAATTGTTCTGTTGTAAGCAGATAAGTTGTAAATACTTTTTTAGAAACATTCTCTTGGATTCGTGAAATTAAGCCGGTAAATAATTCATAACTTTCTTTTTTGTATTCAATAAGCGGATCTTTATTTGCATAAGCTCTCAAACCGATTCCATCTTTAAGAAAATCCATTTCACGTAAATGATCTTGCCATTCTTCATCTACAACTGAAAGAAGGGAACGTCTCTCTAATTCACGCATTTGTTCGGGAGTCATTTCTATTTCACGTTCATCGTAAGCTTTTTGGAGAAATTCATCAAGGCTATCAAAAATCATTCCTTTGGTTAAATGGTCGGAATTGAAAATATCATCCGGTAATTTTAAATTAAAATTAGTTAAAATCCAAGTTCGAATGCTTTCTAATTCCCAGTTTTCTTCATAAGAATTATCTTCAATAATATTATCTACTAAATTTGCTATCGTTTCTCGGATCATATCAATGATTTCACTTTTCAAATCATAACCTTTAAGGACTTTTCTACGATATGAATAAATTACTTCCCGTTGTTGATTCATCACCTCATCGTATTTTATTAGTTGCTTACGAATTTCAAAGTTTTGCATTTCAACACGTTTCTGTGCTTTCCCAACCGAGCTAGTCATCCAGGGATGAACAATTGCTTCATCTTCTTTCATACCAAGTTTTGACATCATTGGAGCAATTTTGTCAGATCCGAAAAGTCTCATTAAATCATCTTCCAAAGATAAATAAAAGCGAGATGTACCTGGATCGCCTTGACGTCCGCTACGACCTCTAAGTTGTCTGTCAATTCGGCGACTTTCATGTCGTTCAGTTCCGATAACATGTAAACCGTTCAATGGACCGCCATAAGGCATTTCATCATTTGGTTTCCAATTTTTATTCAAATATTCTTCTTTAGGACGATCAACTACGCCTTCTCCAAGTTTAATATCAGTACCACGACCGGCCATATTTGTAGCGATAGTTACGGCTCCGGGTTGTCCTGCACCAGCAATTATTTCTGCTTCATATTCATTAAATTTAGCATTTAAAACATTATGCTTGATTTTTCTAATTTTTAAAAGTCTGCTTAAAGTTTCAGATACATCGACGGTAACTGTTCCGACTAAAACAGGTTGATTTTGGGCATGCCAATATTCTATTTCTTTAATAATTGCGTTGTATTTATCTTTTTTAGAAATATAAATCACATCTTCATGATCTACTCGAGAAATTGGTTTATTTGTCGGAATTATATTAACAGGAAGTTTATATATTTCCATAAATTCAGATTCTTCAGTTGCTGCTGTACCTGTCATTCCGGCTAATTTATCATACATTCTAAAATAATTTTGAAGAGTGATTGTCGCTAAAGTTTGAGATGCTTCTTCAATTTTCACACCTTCTTTTGCTTCTAAAGCTTGATGAAGTCCATCGCTAAAACGACGTCCCGGCATTAATCGACCGGTAAATTCATCAACAATCTGGACTTTATTATCTTGGACAACGTATTCCATATCTTTATTAAATAGCGTATAAGCTTTTAATAATTGTTGAATATTATGAAGTTTTTCACTTTTAACTAAATAATCATTTGTTAGGGTTTCTTTTTGTTTTGTTTTTTCTGCTTTACTCAAGTTAGGATTGTTTTCAATTGCAATAAGATGGTCATTAAATTCTTCCATTGTGAACAGATCTTTTTCTTGAGCTTCAATGATTTTTTGTCCTTTTTCCATTAAATCTGCACTGTTGGCTTTTTCATCAACGACAAAAAATAATTTTTCATCAACTTCATGAAGTTTTTTATCTCTGATATATTCACCTTCGACATCATTAACTAATTTTTTTGTATCACCGTCTTTCATTAATTTTAAGAAAGTTTTATTTTTTGGACCACCACGTTTTATAATGATTAATTTCTCACCGATTTCATCCCAATTGGGTTCATCTTTTTTCATTTCCGCTTTAACTTCTGAGACAAGTCGATTAATAAAGACGTTTTGAGAAGCTACAATTTTAGAAATAAGTGGTTTAAGCTCGGGAAAATAATTTTTACTCTCGGCAACAGGACCACTGATAATTAAAGGAGTTCTCGCTTCATCAATTAATACAGAGTCAACTTCATCCACAATAGCGTAAAAATGGGAGCGTTGGTAAAGATAATCGGAATCAATAGCCATATTATCTCGAAGGTAATCAAAGCCGAATTCGCTGTTAGTTCCGTAGGTGATATCACAAGCATAGGCAGCCTTTCTTTCTTCATGAGGCATGTTATTATAAATAACCGAAACTGTAATATTGTGAAAGTCAAAGATTGGTCTCATCCATTCGGAGTCACGTTGTGCAAGATAATCATTAACGGTAATGAGATGTACACCTTTCCCGGTTAAAGCGTTTAGAAATAGGGGGAGAGTTGCTACTAATGTTTTTCCTTCCCCGGTTGCCATTTCGGCAATTGCTCCATTATGAAGAGAAATAGCTCCGATAAGTTGGACATCATAAGGTACCATATCCCAGGTTTCTTCGCTTCCGCGAACCAAATATTTATAACCTAAAAGTCTTCGACAAGTATCTTTTACAATAGCGAAAACTTCAAACATATTATCTTTTAATACTTTTTCAGTAACTTTTTTTAGATTGTCTTTTTTCCTGTCTAACTCATTGCTCAAGTTGTCGCGTTTATTGTCATCTGTTTCTTTTAAATATTCGTCTTCAAGTTCGGAATATTCAGCAGACAAAGTATGTATTTCTTTTTGGATTGACGCTTTTATAATATTAACGCGTTCTCTCAAATCATCATCAGAAAGATTGGAAAGAGTTTCGTAAATTTTATTAATTTCATCAACCATCGGTTTGATTTTTTTTAATTCTCGGCTACTTTTGTCACCGATTAATTTTTTAAATAATTTTTTTAACATATTACCACCAAATTAATTTAGTATTTAATTATTTTCGTTAACATCTTTAAAAGATTTAACAATATCGTCAATGTAAACAGGTTCAACGCCTATTTTTCCACAAACACTTCCCGCTGCATGATTAGCAATTATTGAAGAAGGCAGTATTTTTTCTCCGCAACTTAAGCATAAAGTTAAGGTACTGATAACAGTGTCTCCGGCACCGGAAACATCAAATACTTTTTGAGCATAAGTAGGAATTGTAAACACATCATTTTCAGAAAAAACAGTTAAACCTTTTTCTCCTCTTGTTATCATTAAATACTTACATTCAAGCTGGTTACGAAGTTTTACAGCTTTATCTTCAAAATCTTTTTCGTTAATAAAATCGACGTTAAGATTTTTTTTCATTTCATTCAGATTAGGTTTGAAAACATCAACATTTTTATAGGAAAAGAAATTGTCGAATTTAGGATCAACAGTTACAATAACGTCATTTTCAGTACACAAAGAAATAATTTTCGAAATTAAAGTTTTAGTTAAAAGTCCTTTGTTATAATCTTCTAAAATTACTGCATCGACATCATTAATTAGTGCTTCTAATTTTTCTATTAATAATGACTCAATTTCTGCGTTAATTGCCGAGTCTTCTTCAAAATCAATTCGAACAACTTGTTGATTATGGGCGATGATTCTACTTTTGATAATTGTTTTTTTAGAATCGGATAAAATTATATTGTCTGAATTAATCTCTTTTGATTCAAAGAGATCTTTTAATATTTTCCCGTAAGAATCGTTTCCGGCTATTCCAAGTACAATTGGTGTTGCACCTAAAGTCTTAATGTTAAAAGCCACATTTGATGCTCCGCCTAAACGATATTCTTCACGATCTACTTTGACAATTGGAACCGGTGCTTCCGGGGAAATTCGATTAACTTCTCCCCAAACATAATGATCTATCATCAAATCGCCGATAACTACGATTTTTTTATTTTTAAATTCTGAAGTTAAATTTTCCAATTTCTTCAAATTCATTAAAACTCCAAAGGATAATTCCCGGTGAAACAAGCATCGCAAAAATCATCAGGTTTCGAAACAGTTTTTTTGAGATTTTCTATAGGCAAATATCTTAAGCTGTCTGCTCCGATGAAATCTCGGATTTCAGCTATTTTTTTCTTATTTGCAATCAGTTTATCACGGTTTGGTGTATCAATCCCATAATAGCAAGAAAATTTTACGGCTGGAGATCCGATTCTCATATGAACTTCTTTAGCGCCGGCTTCTTTAATCATAAAGATTATTTTTCTCAAAGTAGTTCCGCGAACAATAGAATCATCAACTAAAACGATTGATTTTCCTTTGAAAAATCCGGGTAATACATTGAATTTTTGTTTAACACTTTCATCACGAATAGTTTGCTCAGGTTTGATAAAAGTTCGTCCGACATAGTGATTTCTTATTAAACCCATTTCATAAGGGATATTCTTTTCTTTAGCATATCCGGTAGCGATAAAATTTGCTGAATCCGGAACCGGTACGACTGCATCCGGAGTAAAATTATCTAACTTTGCCAATTCACGGCCAATATTTTCTCTAACTTGATAAACTGCTTCATCAAAATCAATGCTGTCCGGACGTGAAAAATAAACATGTTCAAAAATACAATGTTTGGGAGTAGTTTGAGAAACAAATTTGCTTTGATCATTATGAATTCTTTTGACTCCGCTATCATTAACGATGACAATTTCAGCAGGTTCCATCTCGTAAATTTTTTTGGGATGTAAAATATCTAAAGCACAACTTTCGGAAGCAACAACAAATGAACCATCTTCAAATTCACCAAAAACCATGGGTCTAATTGCCAACGGATCCCTAAAGCAATACATTTCATTTCGAGTTGCTAAAACAGTGGAAAAGGCTCCTCGGACATTTTTCATCAATAATCTAATTGATTCCGGAATAGATTTTTTTTCATATTCTACGTGATAAATAATATATTTGAGGATTAATTCTCCGTCATTAGTGCTTTTGAAATAAACACCTTTTTCTTCTAATTGTCGCCTGATTTCATGATAATTTACAATATCTCCATTTGAAGCAAGAGCATAATTAGGACCGGAAAGAGTTTCAACAATATGTGGTTGAGAATTGGTAGCGGTTGAGGAACCTCTAGTCGGATATCGTACATGACCAATAGCTATTTCTCCATCTAATTTACTCAAAACTTCAGGCGTAAAAACTGATTTTACCAATCCCATCTTTTTATGAAGATTGAAGATTCTTCCGTTATTTACAGCCATTCCACAACTTTCTTGACCTCGATGTTGTTCGGCAAACAAGCCTAACATAGCTAATTCCGCAGCTTTTTTATGATTAAAAACACCTATAATTCCGCACATTTTTTACATCCTTTATTTTTTAAATGATATTTTATTTTCTTCACCATTTCTTAATCTTTTAATATTTGCACGATGAGTGTAAATAATAGTTAAAGCTATTAAACCGGTGAGGATTAATTCATATTTATTAGAAAAATTACTTTGAAAATTAATGATTAATTCAGTTAGGAAAAGAGTAATTGCCGCCAATATCGATCCAAGCGACACGTATTTTGTCTTCATCACAACAAGAATAAAACAAATTAATGCAATTGTCAGAGCTAAAGGTGTGAGAGCGAAAAAAACTCCTGCTGAAGTAGCAACACCTTTTCCACCTTTAAATTTCAAAAAAATGGTGAAGATATGACCAAGTATCGCCGAGATTCCTAATCCAATCAGGAAAAGATGGCTCGGTTGCAAATAATGTTTAACTAAAAAAATTAATAAAAATCCTTTAAGGATATCTATTAATAGTACGGGAATTCCGATTTTGGTTCCTAATACGCGAACAGCATTTGTTGCACCTACATTTCCACTTCCAAAATTTCGGATGTCTATTCCTTTAAATAGTTTCCCGGCAATATAACTTGTCGGAAAACTTCCGATTAAATATGATAACAGAAGTAATAATCCGTTATTCGTTAGATTGTTCAGCATCATCTTTTCTTCCTCTATAAAATAGTCTTATAGTTGCTCCGGTAAATTTAAAATCTTTTCGAATTTGATTGTGTAAATAACGCTTATAATTCTCTGAAATTAATTTTCTATTGTTACAGTAAAATAAAAATGTTGGAGGTTGAATTCCTTGTTGAGTACAATAATAAATTTTGGCGTGTTTCCCACTTGCATGAGAAGGTCTAAATTTGATTATTGTCTTTTCTAACCATTTGTTAATTTGCGAAGTTGGGATTCTTTTCCTACTTTCTTCATCAACAGCAAGAATTAAATCTAATATTTTGAAAATTCTTTGGTTAATTAATGCAGAAGTAAAAACAATTGGAGCAAAAGTAAGGAAAGGAAGTCGTTCGAAAATCTCTCGCTTAAATTTTGACATTGTGTGTGAATCTTTTTCAATTAAATCCCATTTATTAACAACGAGGACAATATTTTTGTTTTTTCTAAAAGCATAAGAAGCTATTTTCTGATCTTGAGTAGAAACTTTTTCTATTGCATCAATTACTAAAATTACAACTTGAGATCTATCAATAGAATCAATTGTTCTCATAGAACTGAAATATTCAACTCCATATTTGATTCGGCGTTTTTTTCTTAATCCGGCAGTATCGATTAAAACTATTTTCTTGTTATGATATTTTATGTTTGTATCAATTGAATCCCTGGTTGTTCCCGGTACATCATCAACGATAAGAGAATTTTCACCGATTAACCTATTGGTAATGGATGATTTACCTACGTTTGGTTTCCCAATAATCGCAACAGGAATGCTTTCGTCTTCCGTTTCATCAAAATCCACCGTACTTGGAACACTGTTAAGAACAACATCCAAAAAATTTCCGATATTTCTACCTTGTGCGGCAGAAATTGGAATTGCATCCCCCAAACCTAATTGGAGAAAATCATAAAGCTCCATTTCGAACTTTTCGTTATCAACTTTATTAGCTACTAAAATTACTTTTTCTCTATGAGGAAATAATAATCTTCCGAGTTCTAAATCCAAATCGGTTGTTCCTGTATGAGCATCAACAACAAAGAGAATTAAATCCGATTCTTGAATGGCTATTTCAGCTTGATATCGGATTTCATGATCCAGCTTTTCATCAGAACCAACAATGATTCCACCGGTATCAACTATTGTAAATAATTTGTTATTCCATTCCACATCTTCGTATTTTCTGTCGCGAGTTACTCCTGATTCAAAATCAACTATCGCACTTCTTTTACGGCACAATCTATTGAATAATGTTGATTTACCTACGTTTGGGCGACCAACTATTGCTACTACACTTTTGTACATTATCTTTCCTTTTCATTTTTCTAATGATTTTTTTAAAACTTTTTGTCAATTCACTCTGAATTTAACAGTTAACCTAATTTTAAGATACTTGATTTCTGTCAACTTTCTAAATTAAAAAGAAAATAATGACAGGAAAAATCGAGAGAAGTTTTATTAAACGGAGATTTATTTTCAATTCCAAGAATGGTTATCCGATTACTTTTGATTGAAATTTAAAAATAATATCAATTTTTAAACTTGTTCAGTTAATTTATTTGTTTCATTGTTTTTGATTTTACTAATCAATAATCACCTGTACTTTTATTGGTTCCTCGACTCCAATTTTATCTCTGAAAGATCGAATAATATTAAGAGAATTGGTAGTAATTTGATGACCATTTGGGATAATAACCATACCGGTTTTTGATTTTATATCTTGGAGTGTTGTCATATAAATATCCAGCTCATCGGAATTTACCAATTTTACAACTTTATTGATACTACTATTTTTAAATGAATACAAAGTTGATAAAATACTTGGATTATATTCGCCATCTTGTTTTTTCATTTTATCAACCGCTTTAATACTGGAATTGGTTTCCAAAAGATAATAGTCAAAATCCGAGGCAATTTTTAGGATTTGAGCTCCGAGATTTAATCTGTTTGAACCTGAATTTTCAGGATAGTCTTTAAAAGGTTTTAATTGATTTCCTATAATGAAGGAAATTCCTCTTAACCTTGGGATTTTCATCAACAATTTTTTGCCCAAATTTGGGAATTCACTGAATAATTTTTCTTCATCGTCAGTTAGTTTTTCATGAGAAATTGCTTTAAGGAGAATCTCTTTTGGGATAATTACATTCCCAATCTGTGACAAAGATGAAGCTAATTCAAATTCCCATTTATTTTGGATTTGTAAATCATCAAGAATGAAAGAAACGTATTTTTTGATTCTTTGGGAACGGTTAAATGCAACCGGATTAACGATACTCAATAATTCTAATAACAATTCAATTGAACCTTTCAGTGTTTTTTCCAAAAGTTCTTTTTCGGAATTCCGTAATCTTCTAAGTTCAAATGCATCATAAATTGCTTTAGTCAAAATATTCATCGGGCAAGGTTTTGTAAGAAATCTGAAAATGTCTCCTCGATTTACAGCATCGGAAGCGGTTGTTAAATCGGCATTTCCCGTAAGCATAATTTTAATAATATCAGGGTATTTTTTACCAACGGTTTCAAGGAGTTGTACTCCGTTCATTCCGGGCATTCTCATATCGGAAATTATGACATCAAAATTACTGTCTTTCTCAAGAATTTCCAAAGCTTCCAATCCGCTTTGAGCAGTTGTCAAATCCAATTTTTTCTTTAATTGTCTCTTTAAAGCCAAAAGTATGCTTTTTTCATCATCAACTAATAATAATCTATTCATTTTCACTCCGAACTTTTTTGATTAATTCATCAATATTAATATCCTTAAATACAAGTTGAAGATATTTTCTATTTAATTCAACTTTGAAATTGGGGTTGGTTTTATTATCAAGGTAATCTGCTAAATAGATTGTCCCTAATAAGTAAGAATCGGTACATTCAGATAATTCAGGATGATGATGAAAAAGTATGCTTTGAATAACCTTTGTACTAAATCCCCACAGACCAAGAATATAGGCACCAACTTGAGAATGAGTGAATGAAAGATATTTAATCTCCAATTCTTCGAGATTTAGATTTTTATCTTTTTCTGCGGAATTAAGCAAAACTTCATATTTTTTTCCTAAATTCATGATTAAAACTATTTTTCCTAAATCATGAAACATTGAAGTAATAAAAATATAATTCTTATCAATGTCTTCCATTTCCAAATTTTCAGAAATTGCTATAGAATATTTGAGGACATTTGAACTATGTTGATAAACTTTTTTAATTGCAGCAATTTGTGTTTCGGTTCCTTTTAAATTTTTAAAAATAGATGAAGTAAGTATAATATCTTTAATTAAGTCAATTCCCATAAAACTAATTGCTTGGCTGATTTTAAAAACTTTATTTGATAAACCAAAATATGCCGAGTTAACCATCTTTAAAATATCAGCAATTAAACTCGGGTCACGAGAAATTATTTTAGCCAAATCATTCAATGAAGATTCAGGATCTTTAATCTTTTTAGATAATTCAAGGTATATTTCCGGTAAAGGTGGAAGATAAGATAAATTGTTAATTACATTTTGAAGCTCTTTATTTTTAATGTAAGTGTTGATTATATTAATTTGAGTTACTACAGCAATAATTGATTCCGCACTAATTGGTTTAATTAATAATTGATGAGCTACTTCAAAACTGGAATAAATTAATTCTTTATTAGCATATCCGGTTAAGATTATTCTAATTATACCGGGATATTTTTTTTTAACTTTTGATAATAATTCAAATCCTGTTTCTTCCGGCATTTTCATGTCGGTAATAATTACATCAACATTATTTTCTTTAAGACTTTCAAAAGCTTCCAAAGGATTTGTAAAAAAATACATTTTCCATTCTTTATCGTATTTTCTAAAAGTTCGTTTTAAGCTTTTTATAACGCTTAATTCATCGTCAACGAACATAATCCTTAATCTACTGATTTCTTTCATATTTATTATTCTCTATATTTATTGATTGTTTTTAATAGCATTTCTCGAGAAATCGGCTTTTCTAAAATTTCTATAGCCCCCAATTCCTTGCCTATTTGTTGAATTGCCGTATCTTTAAGACCTGTCAAAAGTATTACATTGAGATCAATTCCTTTATCTTTCATTTCCGATAAAAGATCCAATCCGTTAATATCTTTCATTGCGATATCCATTATAACCAAATCGTAATTATCAGAATTAAGATATTCGTAAAAATTAGAAGGATTATCGACAAAATCTGCGTCAATTTCTGATGAAGTAATTATGCGTTTATAAGATTTAAGGATATTGATGTCATCATCAATAAATAGTATTTTCATCATTCCCGCCTTTTTTCTTTCTTTTCGATTTATGTTTTATTGGGAGTTCAATCAAGAATTCCGTACCTTTTCCCACTTCGCTTTTAACATTAATTTTACCATTATGTTTGTTAACAATAATATTGTAAGAAATATTTAATCCCAAACCCGTCCCCTTTCCGATTTCTTTTGTTGTAAAAAACGGATCGAAAATGGAATGTAAATTTTCTTCAGGAATCCCCGGACCGTCATCGCTAATTTTGCAAAAGATAGACTTATCGTTTGCATAAGTTTCGAGTAATATTTTACCTCGATTATTTGGATCCCTTTTTTGCTCTTGGATTGCCTGGGAAGCATTGACAATAATATTCAGAAGAACTTGATTTATTTCTCCTCCGATACATTCGATTAGAGGTACTTGACCAAATTTCTTTTCAACATCACAATAATATTTAATTTCATTTTTAGCTATAGTCAAAGTTGCTTCGAGAGCCTTATTGATATCATAATTAGAAGAAACTTTCGTGTTATCAATTCGGGAGAAATTCTTAAGGTTTTGCACAATATTCAGAATCCTCTCTAATCCCTCTTTTGTCTCGGAAAAAACATCATCCAAATCTTCATAAATATCCTTAATTTCTTCATTTTTCATTTCATTAATTTCGTCAATAATCTCCTTGAAATTATCTTTAACGATATCTTTGGTTGATTCCAAATAATTTTCGAGAAGTTTTTGATATTCCTTAAATGAAGCTAAATAATCTTTAATAACGTCGAGGTTGAGAGTTATAAATCCCAAGGGATTATTAATTTCATGAGCGATTCCTGCCGACAAATTACCAATCGATGCCATCTTTTCTTGTTGGACTAAATTGCTTTGTGTTTTTTCTAATATATTATGTTCGACTAATAATTTATCGTAGAGTTTTTCAATTCTATTTTGTAACCTTTTTTCTTCTGTTATGTCTGAAACAAATCCGAAAATAAGATCTCTTTTAATTGCAACATTAAATAATTTTTGAATAATAACTTTTCCTGTAAATTCGGTTTTATCCATTTTTCTAAGTTGTAATATTACGTTATTTAAAATTAAGTTTTCGGAAGTATTTATTTTAATATCGTTTATTATCAAATCTTTATAAACATTTATTTTCTTAATATTATGAGTAAAATTTATCTTAAAAAGTTCATGGAAGGCATTGTTTATATTAACTAAATTTCCGCCTAAATTGGCAATAAATACCGGATTATTTGATTTTACAAAAATTGATTTATATATTTCATTAGAAAAAGCTTGGTTGATTATTTGGGTTAAAAATAAAGCAAATGGGAAAATATTTTTTAATATTACTGATGAATCAACAAAGATTATATTAGCTCTTCTGGCAATTTTGATATATTTAAGAATTGTCTTTTGGTCAGTGCAATAAATTGCCGGGCGTTTATCTGCTAAAGCTAATTTTAGTTTGAGAAAACCTAAAAAAGGAGTTGTTAAAATCTTGTCATCAATAATAAGAATTTGGGATTGGATTTTGAGAATGGAATTCGGATCTATTTTTTGTTCATATTGGATAATTTCAACTTCTTTTAACTTCTTCATTTCATCACAAAAGGAATTAAAAGCCTCTATGTTTTCACTAAAAAAAGCCAATTTCAGCATTTGACTGCTCCTATAAAATTTTTCCTAAAAATATTGCCATTGTCTATAAAGTCAAACTTTATTTATCATGCTAATAGGATTGTGGTTAAAATGAATTATTGACAGTAAAACATTCAGCGCATTATTTTGTATATTGAGAATAAAAAAACATAAGAAGGGGTAATGAAAACAAAAAATTATAGTTCTATAATTTTGCTTTTTGTCCTACTATCTTCCACTATATTAGGTATTGGAACATTAGGATATTATTTTATAGAAAAAGGTTGGACGCTTCTGGATTCATTTTATATGACTTTTATTTCGCTTACAACAGTTGGGTTTGGTGAAGTTAAAACTCTTTCGAGCGATGGTCGTATTTTTACAATGTTTGTAATTTTTTTGGGAGTAGGTTTAATTGCGATATTTTCGGCAACTATTACGCATTTAGTGATTGATAACGAATTAACCGGATCTTATTGGAGGAAGAAAATGATTAAAAGAATAAATGCAATGAAAGGACATTATATTTTGTGCGGATTTGGAAGTATAGGAAGTACAACTGCAGTCAAATTAGACGAATTGGGAATACCGTTTGTGATAATAGATAATAATCAAAAATCCATAGATTTTGCAAAACAAATGAGTTATCCCTATATATTTGGAAATGCAAACGATGATGCCATTCTAATTGAAGCCGGAATCGAAAGGGCAAAAGGTATTTCTATTTGCACTTCAGATGAAGCGAATAATCTCTTCATCACACTTGCCGCAAGAGAATTAAATTCCGAAATCTATATTTTAGTTCAAGCAAATAGCCTTCGAATTGAAAAACGTTTAAATAGGGCAGGAGCAAATCAAGTTGTGTATCCCCTAAAATTAGGAGGAAAACAAATAGCTGATATTATTTCCTTAGATTATGGAAAAGAAAAATATGATTTAGGATTAATTCATTCAGATCAGGATTTTTTTGGATATCGATTTAAGAAATTTACAGAATTTCTGGATGAAAAAATTACGATTGGTGAAATTGTAAAAAAATCAAAAACAATTAGCTGTATAACTTTAAAAAAGAATATTGGTACTTTGATTGAAAATCCTCCAGCGGATACAATCTTAAATAAAGGCGATACAATACTCTTATTGGAGAATAACCTCGTCGGTACTGAAGATCCCTTTGCAAACGATGTGGAAGCAGTTTTTTCGTGGAATGAAGCTTATAGTGTCGGGATTCCCTCGTTGGATGCTGAACATCGAGAGTTGTTAAAATTTGCTAATAAATTTGCAACCGCCATCAAGCATAATAAAGGTAGAGAACATTTGGATTATCTCTTTATGAATTTACTGGATTATACAAAAATTCATTTTACTGATGAAGAAAAATTATTTGAGAAATATAACTATCCGAAAAAAGAAGAGCATTTTGCGGAACATCAACAATTATTGCAAACCGTGATAAATTTAAATAGAGAAAGAAATGTTTATTTCCCCAGTAATATCACGTTTTTTTTACTTGCTTGGATTAAAGACCATATTAGCCAACAAGATAAATTATATTCAGAATTTCTGATTAAGAAAGGTGTAAAATAAGAGAAATTAGAGGTGCCAATGTTTTCTAAAAATTATAAATTAATAAGTGAATCTCCGCAAAAATATCAAATTAAGAATAGTGTTTGTCGGTTTTCCAAAAACTATCTGACTCTTTTATCTAAAGAAGAAACTCGAACTTTCGGTTATCATAAAAATGGAAAAATCAGTACAATCTGCAGTAAATATTATCCTAAAAAAAATGCTGAGAAAATGATTGAAAATTTTGTTTCTAATCAGGATACTATCGTCATCTTTGGTATTTCTTGCGGTAACGAAATTGCTCTTTTAAGTAAAAAGTATCCAAATAAAAGGAAAATTGTAATCGAACCGGATAAGAATCTTTTTAATTATTTTTTGCGATATTTTGATTTAGAAGAAATGCTAAATGTCGAATTTTTGGTTGGCTGGGAAGATTACGAAATTATAGCCAAAATAGATTTAAAGTTACCGCAATTTGATATTTTAGAAAATAAACAAATTGACCCTGTGATCGCTAATTATTTTTCTTCGCTTAAAAAACGTTTATTTCATCAAAACCAATATGAGTTTTCCGAAAAGTGGAAATATCCTAAATTTGCATTTTCCAATCCTAAAATATTATATATTGACTCTTCTTATGTTTTAACTAAAGAATGCCTTTTTGCATTTCAAAAACTAAATATTCAATACAAATATATTCATATTGAACAAGATTCTTATAATTATGGAGAATTTATTAAAAATATTTTACAGATAATTTCCGAATTTAAACCTGATTTTGTGATGACAATTAACCATCTCGGTTTCGACAATGAAGGGCGTTTTACCGAAATGTTGGAAGAATTGGAACTGCCTTTTGTCTCTTGGTTTGTCGATAGCCCGAATGTTATTTTGGACAGTTTTCATCGCAACGTTTCTGATTATGCTAATATATTTGTTTGGGATAAAGATTACATTGATGATTTAAAAAATGTTGGCTATAAAAATGTAGATTATCTTCCTTTAGCTACTTCTCCTGAAATATTTTTTCCAACAGAAAGTTCTAAAATTATAGATGTTTCATTTGTAGGAAGCAGTATGTTTTATGCAATAAATAAGAATATGAAGAGTTTTAGTCATCGACCGGATTTGTTAAATTTATTTGAAATTACGGCTCAACATTTTCTAAGTAATAAGTTTAGATTTGTTTCGCAATCTATTGAAAAATTGTCAGATAAGTATAGATATTATTTTGATTCTAATGATCAGAAAAAAGATTTTGAAGCGGCAGTTTTATGGAGAGCTACCCAAATTTATCGACTTTCAGGAATAAAAAAATTAGCTGAATTTAATCCTAATATTTATGGAGACCCAAATTGGAAATATCTCTTGGACGAAAGATATAATTTGAATAGTGAACTTTCTTATTATGATAATCTTTCTGAAATGTATAATATGTCCAAAATCAATTTTAATATGACGAGCAGACAAATGAAGAATTCTGTAAATCAACGTATTTTCGACGTTCCGGCTGTTGGCGGTTTTTTGCTTACTGATTACAAGTCTCAATTAGAAGAAATTTACGATTTGAAAACAGATATTGCTACTTTTAAAAATGTGGATGAAATTCCATCTTTGATAAAATATTATTTGAAAAATCCTGAAGTTAGAGAGAAAATGTCTAAAAATGCTTATAAAAAAGTTGTTGAAAATCAGACTTATGAGCTGAGGATAAAAAAACTTGTTCTGATAATGCAATCCAGATATCTTAATTTATAGATCTCGGAAACTATGATTGTAAGCATTCTGCTTTTTGTATTTTCCTTTTCGGATTTATTGTAAAATTTCGTAACTTTTTTTATGAATTTCAAAGTCCTTTATTTCGCTTGGAATCCTAACTTAATTTATAGTTTTCTTGACATCAAAAGCGGTAAAATAATTTTTTCTAAAAAAAATCGGAGTTAAAAATAATGTTAAAAATCGGAGTCGTTGGAGTTGGACATTTAGGACAGCATCATGCTAGAATTTTTGCTCAAATGAAAAACTGTAAATTAGTCGGTGTTTTTGATCAAAATATGGAAAGAGCTACAGAAATAGCTAATAAAAATAATACAAAATACTTTGATAAATATATAGATTTGTTAAATAATATAGATGCTGTGGATATTTCAGCTACAACAACTTATCATTATGAATTGGCAAAAGAAGCTTTGCTTGCCGGTAAACATATTTTTATCGAAAAGCCAATAACAGCTGAATTGTGGCAGGCAGAAGAATTGCTAAAAATTGCTGATGAAAAATCATTGAAAATTCAGGTAGGACATATCGAAAGATTTAATCCCGTGATGATTGATTCGGCTGATATTATCAAAAATCCGGTTTTTATCGAATCTCACAGAATAGCACCTTTTACTCCACGGGGAAGTGATGTGCCGGTTATTTTAGATTTGATGATTCATGATATTGATTTAATTTTATCTTTTGTAGATTCTAAAATTAAACATATTAGTGCTTCCGGATTATCATTATTTACCAAAAGCATTGATATCGCGAATGCTCGCTTAGAATTTGAGAACGGAGCAATTGCTAATGTTACTTCCAGTAGAGTAGCTTTGAAAAGAGAACGAAAGATTAGATTTTTCCAAAAAGATGCTTATATTTCTGCAAATTTTCAAGATCAGGAAACTAACATTGTGAAAAAATCTAAAAATTTAAATAATGTTTTGGCTCAAATGATGTTTTCAGGAGATGATATTAAAGCCGAAGATTTAGTTGATTCTAAATTTATCGACTCTTCTAATCATGAAAAAGATGCTTTAACTTTGGAATTGGAATCATTTGTAGATGCGGTTGTAAATGATAAAGAACCGATTGTTAATGGTAATGCAGGTTTAAGAGCATTACGGATTGCTTTGAAAATTGTTAATTTAATTGAAGGAAATAATAAAAAAAATAAGGATTTGTTATGAAAACTATAAAAGTAAAAGATATAAAAGATTATCTCGGAGAAGAAATAAGATTAGAAGGTTGGGTAAGAAATTATCGAAAATCCGGCAGTAAATTACGTTTTATCATTTTTAGAGACGGTTCGGGAGACATTCAATCTGTTTGCTCAAAATCCGAAATGGGCGAAGAAAAATTTGAGAAATCAAAAAAAGTGAGTATCGAAAGCTCTGTTATTATAACAGGAATTCCGGGAAAACATCCGAAAAAAGAAAATGTTTATGAGTTACAAGTTACGGATATTGAGATAGTTGGAGATTCACCGGATTATCCAATCTCAAAAAAAGAACACGGAACAGATTTTTTAATGAAAAATCGCCATCTCTGGATTAGATCTCGAAAACAATGGGCAACTTTGAGAATTCGCCACACAGTTTATTATGCAATTACAGACTTTTTAAATTCTCAAGATTTTATTAGATTCGATTCTCCTATCTTGACACCGAGTGCTTGCGAAGGAACAACAACACTTTTTGAAGTTCCTTACTTTGATTTAGGAAGTGCCTATCTTTCTCAATCAGGTCAATTATATCTCGAAACCGGAGCAATGTCCCTCGGGAAAGTTTATGATTTTGGTCCTGTTTTCAGAGCGGAAAAATCTAAAACTAGAAAACACCTCACCGAGTTTTGGATGATGGATGCGGAAATGGCTTATGTTAATCATGAAGGAAATATGAAACTTCAGGAAGATATGGTAAGATTCGTAATCCGAACCGTATTGGAAAAATGCTCAACTGAATTAGAAATATTGGGAAGAGATATTGAACAATTAAAGAAAGCCGATGCAGAATTTAAGTGTATGACGCATCACGAAGTTGTAGATTATTTACGGGGCAAAGGCTCTGAAATTAATTATGACGAAGATCTATCTTCTGCTGATGAAGCTCTTCTTACGGAAGGAAGTGATGTCCCTATTTTTATCGAAAAATGGCCGAAAGATATTAAAGCTTTTTATATGAAACGAGATGAAAATGACGACAATATTGTACTTGGTTCAGATTTAATAGCTCCGGAAGGATTTGGGGAAATTATCGGTGGATCTGAAAGAGAAACAGATTATGACGTGATGCTGGAAAGAATGAATAAAGAAAATATGGATATTAATGAATATCAATGGTATCTTGATTTAAGAAAATACGGTTCTGTTGTTCATAGTGGATTTGGAGTTGGTTTGGAAAGATTAACCTCTTGGATGGCCGGTGCAAAACATGTTCGGGAATGCATTCCTTATGCAAGAATGATTTATAGAATTCATCCGTAATAGAAGATATTTAACTACTTTTAAAAGAATTTTGAATGAAAGAGAAGAAAGAGAAGCAAAGTAAAAACTAAAAAGTAAAATGAATAAAGAAGTACAACGACTTTGCAAGTCGTTACAAAAAAAATTCAAGAACATCGGAATGTACGACCGGCGGGAGTTCTTCCGATTGTTCGACTTCAAAACAAAATGAATAATGAACAATGAATGATGAATAATGAGGAAAAAAGAAGAAAGAAACTTAATTAATTTTGAATGCTTAATTTTGAATTTTGAAAGTCAAGTCCTATTTTTTGGTGTAAATTAACTCAATGTTCATTTCACTTTGTTTTCCTGTCCCGCTATGCAGCGTAGCAAATAGCGGGACAGGAAAATTTAAGCAACTTTTTCACCTATACCTTG
>JAMOQM010000081.1 GCA_027064005.1 Candidatus Cloacimonadota bacterium
TATTTGCACCTTCTATATCAACATCTATTAATCTAAGATTGTAAACTTCACCTTCTTTAACCCAACCGAAAAAACCTTGATAATTGGAATTACGATGTGCATAAATCCCGGTAATTGAATAACCTTGGCCATCGTAACTTCCTGAAAATTTAATGCTACCGTTTCCGATTGGTGTCCAACCACCATTTCCCCAAGAGGAACAAGCACTCGCATCAATATCATTCAATTGGATAAAATAAGAATTCCAAGAAGAAGGATTTGAACCAACCCATTCTAAATTGTCCAAAGAAGTAATTTGATAAGGATCACCACCATATCCTGAACCTTCAGGTTGAATTGCGGTTGAAAATAAAAAGCCAATGGTAAATAATAATACAAAAAACAATAATAATTTCTTTTCCATAACATCTCCTATTTTTTTGATTAAATAAAGTTAATTTATAACCGCTAAGTGTCAACTATAAAATAAAGTTTCCTAATTTTTTACATCCCCGTCTTTCCAAATTTTATACATAATATTGACTTTATTTTATAAAAAAAATCCGGCGTGCACCGGATTTTTTTCTATTTTTTTAATTTTTATCCTTTGATTCCTGAAGAAGCAACACTCGAAATAATTTGCTTTTGGGCAATTAAAAATAGACCTACAAGCGGCATTATACTGAAAGAAGAAGCTGCCATAAGTAAAGCGGTTTGAGAAGAAGATTCCTGAGAAAAATAACTCAACCCAACTTGCAATACTCGAATAGATTCACTATTTGTCATAACTAAAGGCCACATAAAACTATTCCAACTTCCGATAATTGCGAAAATACCGGCGGTAACGATTACGTGTTTTGAAAGCGGTAAAGCTATTCTCCATAACATTCCAAATCTTGAACAGCCGTCAATTGCCGCCGCATCAAATAAATCTTGGGGAATTGTCATAAATTGTTGTCTAAGTAAAAAGATTGTAAAAATATTGGCAAACCAAGGCACAATCAAAGATTGGAAAGTATCAATCCAACCGAGATGATTTAGCAGAACATAAGATGGAATTAAATAAATTGGCTGCGGAACCATCATCATAGAAATAAAAAGATAGAAAATTGCGTCTTTCCCGACAAATCTCATTCTCGCAAAAGCATACGCCGCTAAGGAAGAGGTAAAAATAACACCGATCGTCGTAAATAATGTTACGTAAATCGTATTCAAAAAATATCTCCCGAACGGTACTTTATTGAAGGCTTTAACGTAATTTTCAAAGTGAAATTTTATTCTGTGAACATGATGAAGAGCGGAATTGCTAACTTTTGCATAAGCTCTGATTATTCTTCCTTCATCATTAAAGATATGAATAAATGAACTATCTCCAACTGTTTTAACTATTTTAACGCGATGAGGAGAACCGTTGAAACTCATTTCTTGATAATCTTCAATAGGTATAAAACCGATATTTCCTTTATTGACTTCTAATTGAGATTTCACGGAAGTGCTGATCATCCAGAGAAATGGTAAAAGCATCATTATTCCAAAAACCGAGAGTAATACATATACTGAAATATTTTTTATTGAATCCATGAAAATCTCCTATTGATAATGAACGTATTTTTTTTCGAATTTCTTTTGAAGAAGAGTCAAACTCAAAATTATGATGAATAATACCAACGCAATTGAACTTGCATAACTCAAATCCTGATTTTCCCCAAATCCCGTTTCAAAAATATAATAAAGAATAACTTTTGTCGTTCCCAAAGGTCCGCCAATCGGTGGTCCGGTCATTAAATAAACTTGTGAAAATACTTGAAAAGTCGTAATTGTCGTCATCATCAAAATATAGAAAGTTGTCGGTGAAATCATCGGAATTGTAATATCTTTAAATTGTTGGAATTTACTTGCTCCGTCAATTTTGGATGCCTCGTAATACATATTCGGAATGTTTTGTAATCCGGCTAAATAAATTATTGTATTGTAACCCAAACTTCTCCAAATAGAAACGATGATGATTGAAAAGAGAGCCAAAGACGGTCCACCTAAAATTGCCGGTAAATGAACCCCGATTTTTGCAAACAATAAAGTAAAAATACCGCGACTTTCCGACAGCCACCCCAAAGGTTCCATCCCGATTTTTTGAATTAGGAAATTAGCCAAACCGCTCTGTTGATTGAATATTATTTTCCAAACAATTGAAATTGCCACCATCGAAGTTACGGTTGGAATATAATAAACCGTTCGAAAAAATCCTTTAATTTTTGTAATATTATTCAAAAGTGCGGCAAATGTTAAAGATAATATTATCGTTGTCGGGACAACAAAAATTACCAAATAGAATGTATTTAGCATTGATTGCCAAAATTCAGGATCTTTAAAAAGATGTGAATAATTTGCAAGTCCGATGAACCTTCCGGTTCCACTGATACTCCAATGATAAAAACTGATTAAAAACGATAAAAATATCGGAATTAGTCTAAAAGCAATAACAATTATTGCCGCCGGTAAAATATATAAATACGGCTTTAATTTTTCTAATTTTTTTGAACCGAGCTTATATTTCATATTTTTCTCCAAATTATTTATTAAATGATTTTATGATTGAGCCTGTTTCTTTCAAAGCGACATCTATTTTGGTAACATCTTTTCCACCTGCCATTGCCATATTAGGACGTCCTCCGCCTTTTCCACCGACGATTTCAGCAACTTTGGAAACTATTTTTCCGGCGGGATATTTTTTTGTAAGGTCTTTACTAACCACCACAATTATAGAAACTTTGTTATTGATTTCCGAAAGTAAAATCCCAATTCCGGAACCAAGTTTATTAATTATTTGATCACCCATTTTTTTTAACTCACCGGAATTTTCAACTTTAACTTTTGCCGCCACAAATTTCACTCCGTCAATTTCCCGAGCATCTTTAATTAATTCATCTAACAGACTGCCGGACATTTTGCTTTTCAGAGTTGATATTTCTTTAGATAACGCTTTGTTTTCTTCTAATAATTTAGAAATCTTAGATTCTAATTTTGCTTTTGGTGTTGATAATTTTGCCGAGATAGTTTTTAGTAATTCATCATTTTTATCAAAATATTCTTCAGCAGTTTTTCCGGTAATTGCTTCTATTCTGCGAACCCCGGCTGAGCTGGAAGATTCGGAAAGGATTTTTATGATTCCGATTTCGCCCGTATATTTTACATGTGTTCCACCGCAAAGTTCCATAGATTCGTCACCCATTGAAACGACACGTACTTCCGAACCGTATTTTTCTCCGAAAAGAGCCATTGCACCGGATTTTTTAGCTTCTTCGGCAGATTTAATTTCAGTAATAACGGGAAGACATTTTCGAATATTATTATTAACTATTTTCTCAACCAAATCAATTTCTCTTTCAGACATATTTTGAAAATGAGTAAAATCAAATCTCAAGGATTTATTTGTTACAAAAGAACCTTTTTGATGAACATGATCACCTAAAATTGAACGCAAAGCCGCTTGCAAAAGATGCGTTGCCGAATGATTTCGAGAAACTGATTTTCTAAAATCCAAATCAATTTGGCAAGTACAAGGATCACTGTTTATTTCACCGGATTTTAAATTACCAAAATGTACGTATTTATCATTTATCTTTTTAACGTCGTATATCTCGATCTTCATTTCATCATTATAAATTCTTCCACGATCACCGATTTGTCCACCTTGTTCTGCATAAAAAGGTGTTTTTGATAAGGTTAGCTTAACTTGGTTATCGTCATCAATTGTATAAGAATTTATATTTGAAAGAATTTTATCTTTATCATAACCGACAAAAACAGTTTTATCCGAATCGACAAAATTTATCCATTGAACATTTTCAAGATTAGTTTTAAACTTGGAAGCATTTCTCGCCCTATCTTTCTGGATTTTCATTTCATGATTAAATTCCTCCAAATCAACGGAGAGTCCTCTTTCTTCAGCCATAACTTCGGTTAAATCAAGTGGAAATCCAAATGTATCATAAAGCATAAAAGCGTTTTTGCCGGAGATAATTTTGCCTTCCGTTTTCTCACAAATTTCATTAAATCGCAAAATTCCTTTTTCCATAGTAAGATGAAAACGCTCTTCTTCAGCTTTAATTATCATCTTAATATAAGAAATTCTATCATTAAGTTCAGTGTAATGTTCACCCATAATTTCAGCAACAACATCGACTAATTTATAGAGAAAAGGCTTTTTCATATTTAGAAGATGACCGTGTCGAGCGGCTCGGCGTAAAATCCTTCTTAAAACATATCCGCGACCTTCGTTTGATGGCATTCCGCCGTCGGAAATTGCAAAAGTCAAAGCCCGAATATGATCGGCAATAATGCGATGAGAAACGCCTCTTTCATCTTCAAAGTATTTTGTCTTGGTTATTTCCGCAATTTTCTCAATTATGGGAACAAATAAATCCGTAGCATAATTAGAATCTTTACCTTGTAAAATTTGGCATAATCTTTCTAAACCGGCTCCGGTATCAATATATCTTTTTTCCAGAGGAACAAGTTCGCCATTTTCTAACCTTTTATATTGAATAAAAACAAGATTCCATAATTCGATATATCGGTGACAATCACCGTTAACTTTGCAATGATGACCTTCTACATCTTTTAAATTGCAATATTCTTCTCCGCGATCAAAGTGAATTTCCGAACTGGGACCGCAAGGACCAACTTCGCCCATTTCCCAAAAATTATCTTTATCGCCGTGATAGGAAATATGAGTCGGATCAATATCGGTTTTATTTTTCCAAATATCAAAAGCTTCTTGATCTGAAATATGAACGGTTGCGTAAAGTTTATCTTTAGGTAATTTCCAAACTTCCGTAAAAAGTTCCCAAGCCCATTTTATAGATTCTTCCTTATAATAATCTGCAAATGACCAGTTTCCAAGCATTTCAAAAAAAGTGTGATGATAGCCATCGCGTCCAACTTCTTCCAAATCATTGTGCTTTCCGCCGGCACGAATACATTTTTGACTGTCGCAAGCTCGCTTGATTTTGCTTTTTGATAATCCCAAAAATACATTTTTAAATTGGTTCATTCCTGCATTTATGAATAATAAGGTCGGATCATCTGCCGGAATCACGGGCGTTGAATCGACAACAACATGATCTTTATTTTCAAAAAAATCTATAAAGTCTTTTCTTATTTTTTTACTCGAAAACATTATTTTCTCCTAATTTCTCATAATTTTTAGATTAATACATAAAGATTGAAATATCCAAACTTTATATCATTTTGAATAAACTAGAAAAAAACCGGCATTTTCTTTGTCAACTTGAAATCTTGCAAATTGCGTATTTACCGAATTTTTATATAATTTAAAGGCAAGAATCAATTTTGGATTTTATGTGATTTGAAAGTAAGAATCCATATTATGCTTGAGAAAATCAGGAGTTTACTCGGCTTTTATAAAATTGAGGTTTTAATCGCCAATCATTTTCTAACTTTTCAGTTTTATCTTTTTATCTTAATTTCTATCGTCCCTTTTTCACAGCCGGCAACACCATCTAAAAGAGCGTTAATTGTGTCCGTAATCATATTTTGCATATATGGTACAATTTTGATATTGCGACCACCGACATTTATTTCTATTTTATCAACTCTATCGGTTAGACAATCGGAGCGTTTTTTTTCACCGGATAGAATTGCCGAGACCATTTTTTCACAGGTTAATCCGCAAGCACTGCAACATTCCGGTTTTGACATCGGTAAAACTTCAAAAACCTTTTCTTCAATTAAATCTACAATTTTTTCAACTTCATCGATTGATTTTAAGACAGGAAGATTTTTATATTTAGAATGTTCATTAGCCCATTTTCCGGAGATTGCAAATACTTTTCCATCAACTAATTCGTTTAATTGTTCTTCGCTTTCGGCACAGATTATTCGCGGTAAAAATGCTGTTTTCATTCCTTCCACAACTACGTAATCAGCTTGAAGATGGTCTAACATTTGATTTAGACTCAATCTTTCATGCCAGATTAGATTCGTGCCGTTCAAACTTCTCGCAATCACTCGTTCATTACTTGCTTCCCAATGTTGCCAAGAATTAGAGCCCTCAACATCAATTTGATAGTTTTCGGAGTGAATATCTTTAATTGATTGGACAATATATCCGCGTTTTTTCAATTCTTTAATAATTGCAACGACAGTTGTTGTTTTCCCGGTATGATGATAACCGGCAACGCTAAGAACTTTCATAATTTCTCCCCCAAAAAAAAAGGCAGAATGAACTGCCTATAATTTATATTTTTTCTTCAATTTCAATTTTCTTTTTCAAAGCTTCTTTTTCAATTTTTTCCAAATCGGCTAAAGCTTTATTTATTAATTTAACTCTTTCATGATAAGGAATAAAGGCACTTTTAAAACCATTGATAATGATTAGTTTTATTTCAGGATAAGACAATCCGAGAATTTTATAAACATCATAATATTCATCGGTTAAAGTTGTATTTGAGATTAATCTATTATCGGTATTGATTGTTACACGCAATCCGAAATCCAAATAAAATGAAAGCGGATGTTCTTCCAATTTTTTTACAGCTTTTGTATGCAGATTACTGTTAAAGCAAATTTCAAGCGGGATTCGGTGGTCATTCACATAATTCATCAAATCGCCATCTTCGATTAATCTGGTACCGTGTCCGATTCTGTGCGTTCCACAATAGTGTAATGCTTGATGAATACTTTCCGGTCCGTAAGCTTCTCCGGCGTGAATTGTGATATTTAAGTTATTTTTCAAAGCCAAATCAAAAGCTTCTTTATGATGTTTTGCAGGATTATCAAATTCCGCTCCCGCCAAATCAAATCCGATAACTCCTTGATTTTTGAAAGCAATTGCCAATTCCGCTAATCTTACGGAAGTGGAAGGGTCCATATTTCTGATTCCACAAATTATTACTCCGGTTTTGATATTGAATTTCTTTTCAGCAGCCCGCAATCCGTCGATAACAGCAGTGGAAATTTCCGTTAATTTCAAACCTTTTTGGGTATGCAAAATCGGGGAATATCTAACTTCGATATATCGGATATTTTCTTCAGCAGCATCTTCCGCCAATTCATAAGCAACTCTAAACAGAGATTCTTTTGTTTGTAAAACGCTCAAGGTAACACCGAATCCGCGTAAGTATTCGGGTAAATCGGCACAAGCACTATCACAGCAAACAATTTTTTTTAATTCTTCTTCTGTTTTTGCCGGCAATTCAATATTTTGTTCTTTTGCTAAATCAAAGATTGTAGATATTCTTAAAGATCCGTCAAGATGAACGTGTAAGTCTGTCTTTGGTAATTTTTTGAGAAATTCTCTTGTTATTTTCATTTTTCACCTCTTTTTAATTTTTCTTAAATTCTAAATGTAATAGCATTTTCAGGCTATTTTTGTCTATATCTTTTTTAGAGAAAATGATAAATCCGGGTTTAAATATTTTTTCTTCTTTATTTTCAACAAATTCTTTTTGGCTATTATTTGCCAGAATAGTTTCAGCGTTAGCTCCCAAATTCACGAAATCGGTCATCAACGGTTTTGTGAAATATAGCCTCTCATTTCTATTTAATCCGCCGAATTTAGCGAGTTTCCTTCCATAACTAATTTCTGAAATTCCACCTTGAACTCTAATGTTTTCCATATTTTTATTTACAAATTCATAATACGTATTTTCAACTTGATCGGCTTTTAAAAAATTCATATTAATAACTCTAAATTTTGATCTGAAACCGGTATTATTTTTTGTGATAACAAATTTTGCTATCACGGGAGAATTTGGTAAGAGAAGGAAATATTGGGTAATGATTCTGCCTCTCATTTTTTCATTTTTTCGATATTCTGTTCTGATTGAAATTCCTTCCCAGTTATTCCCGAATTGATCCGTCATTGCGGCAAAATCAAATTTAGATTCTTCTTCTAAAATTGTTTGTAATCTTAAGGCACTATATTTAAAAAATATCCCACCACCCCAGGGATTCCACCATGATTTTGGTCCCAATTCCGGGAAACTTGAATCCAACCATTCTTTACCTTTGAATTTCATTGAGAAAATAGTTGGAGCAAAATCTTTTGAGGCGGAAATTTCAATCAAATTATTTGAAGCAGAAAGTATTTCTTTATTATCAAGATTTCTTTTATGCAATTTAATTTTCTCATTTCCTTTTTGGAAAAATACGAGCGAGGATGTTTTAGAAACACCTTTATCAACATTAATAATATTAAGAAGATTCACTTCGTCAAGTTTGGTTAATTCAATATTGGGAATTTTTATTTCTTTTACTTCATTAGGAATTTCAAGAATTTTTTCTTTAGATGATTTTGATGAAATTATGAATTTACCGCGTTTTTTATTTTCGGCATTACAACGAATATTTACGTCAAAATTGTCTTGAACAAAAGGATTGCCTTCATTAATTAAATACTCGGTAAATGGTTTTGGCGGGATGTTTTCAACTTTTTTTTTCGTTGCGAGAGTTCTAATTTCAGTAATATTTGAGATAGTATCAAGAAAAAATGTAACTTCTTTAGAGATAAATTTATCTGTATTTTCGGGGATATTTAGTTTCAAAACATTTTTCCAATCAGCTTTAGCAAATTTAAAATCGTCATTCCAAATTATGGCAAGATTAGAGCCGTCATCGGAATTTTTCGTCATCAACCAATTTTCCTCAATTTTATCATAATCCCACAAAGAATTTTCATTATTAGGATTATCATAAGGAATTTCAACAATCTTTCCGTCGATAAAAAAGGTGGTTCTTTTTTTAGGATACCAAACATAAGTTGCCACTTCCAAATCGTCTTTCCAATTTTTCTTATCAACTTCAACTTTCATTTTCAGAATCCCGTTTTGGAATAATTCAAAATGATAAATCAATTCTGCTTGAGCGAATTTCTCAGACGTAAAAATGATTTTTGCCGTGATAGAATTTTCATTTTGTGAGCTAATAAATTTTGGTGTCTTTTGAGCAAATTCCGAATTAAACGGTTTCCCTAAAGATGGAAGTGGAAAATAAAATCCTTTGTCATCTTCGCTGCCATTACCAAAAAACATGGCATTTTTATTATTTTTTCTCATCAGGACGAGATAATATCTGCCATTAATAATAGAATAGTTTTCCCTATTTAGGACAGCTGTTTTATCAGTAATCGTTCTTGCAAAAAATTCAATATCTCGGGAATATGTGAAAACGTTTCCACCATTTTGAATTTTAATCTCTGCTTCTTTTTGATATTTATCCGCTTTGTTGAATGTGAAATAATTCTTCAAAGTTGTCTTTTCATTCCCCTTCAAATTCAATTTAATTTGGTCGTTTTTAAAGCTAAAATTGCCATCTGAAGCTATTTTTAATTCTAAATCAATATTTTTATCTGACATATTCTCAATTAAAAACCAGCATTCATTTTCAATATTTTTGAATAAGAAATCATTTTTTTGAATTTTTAATTTGATGGGAAATTGCGGAGAAATTCCGACTTCTAAAAGAACGCTTTTACCATTAATTTTAAACTCTGAAGTTACATTCGGTTGAGTTCGTTCTTCATTAATTACATCATCAATTTTATCAATAAAAAACTCAGTCTCAATAGCTTTGGTGTCTAAAACTTCAAAAGAGTTTTGATAATCAAACTTAATCATATCAATATTTTTAGAGGCAATTTCTATAGCTAATTTTTCCCCGGTTTTGTTTTCAATCTCATATTTAATTTTGTATTTCTTCCCAAAAATCAATTTTCTTTTTTCGATTGTGGCGGTAATTTTGTAATCTTGAGTTTCGATTCTTCGAATTCCTTTTCCTCTTCGGCAAAAATCTATTTCTAAAAAATCATTATTTTTTTTCCAAGAATAAGTCCAATATTCAAATTCACCATCTTTTATCCCATCAGGTTTTACTTCAATTTTCCTAATACTATCTTGATACCAATCTACTTTTTTAAAGAAATTTGAGAAAAGATCTATCTGTAAAACTTTCGGAATTAAATTTACGAGATGAGTGGAACGATCATAATTTATCCAAAAATAACCACATTTTTTATAAAGAGGAACAGCTTTTAAATTACCATCCCAAGTATGAAGATCTACGCGCGGAATACCTTGTTCCTGCGAATATTGAAGAGCGGTGAGCAATAATTTCTTACCAATTTTTTTCCCATGAAAATCCGGTCTGACATTTAATAAATCAATGTACCAAGTGTCTTTGTCTTCCTCATATTCAGATAATTTACAATAACCGATAATTTCATTTTGATAAATAGCTAACCACAATTTTAAATAAGCTGAGGATTCTTCCGAACTCAATACAGATTGCTCTGTTTCGTGTAAAACTTCTCCTTGCCATCCTTCAGTTGATTTGTTCCACATCTCAGCAACTTTAGCTGCATATTTTTTCTCATATTCTCTAATTTGTAATGTTTCTAACACTAATATTTCTCCGTTTCTACCATTGATTCCAATGGATAATTTTTTCTAAAGTTTTTCGCTTGGAGCTTTTTGCAAATAAAGATACTGCCGAGGTATAGATATTTTTCTTTTTGGGATAACCAAAAGGACTCAAAGCAATTATTTTTATATCTTTTGGAATATTTAGGATTTCTCTCACTTTTGATTCATTAAATGCGGCAAGCCAACAAGAACCGATTCCATAATTCCAAGCAGTTAACATCATCTGTTGAAAGGAAATAGCAACATCAACCAGATAATAATGTTGATTATTCATCACAATACTATCTTTAGGATTTGCAGTGGCAATTAATATCAAAGGAGCATCTTTAATAAAAAAATTAACTTTTCCAATCATTCCGCTTTTTAAAGCCAAAGCTTTAATAATTTGTTTGTCATTTACCGCAATATATTGCCAACATTGTCTGTTTTGAGCAGACGGGGCAAGACGACCCGCTTCAAAAATTTCACCTAAAATATTTTCAGGAATAGGTTTATCTAAAAAATTTCTTATACTTTGACGTGATTTTATTACTTCAATAAATTCCATTAATTTAGAATGTTATACCAAAACCGGTATTTATTACGGAGTATTCTCCAATAGTGTAATCTGCGTATAATTTTAAAAGAAGGAAACTCCATCGAACTCCGCCGGTTGCTGTAATTTGAGAATCAGTATCATAACTGAAATCTAATTTTATAGGATTAAATTCATTATTGCCAGCATAATTATATTTATATTTCAAATTTGTTGATGAATTTCCATAATTAAATCCACCGTAAAAAGTGAACATTGATAATTTCTTACTTATTTCGGAATTAAAACTGAGGGTTGTCATTTCAAAAGAATCCCCGATTTTCAAATCTTGGTAAACTCCCTGAACAGCCAAATCTATGGGAAGAATTCCCGGCA
>JAMOQM010000082.1 GCA_027064005.1 Candidatus Cloacimonadota bacterium
ATGAATGATGTCTTAAAAAGATACAAAGAATTATTAACTTATAATAGCTCAACAACTATTGAGATTTGCACTTATGTATCGCAGAAATCATTATCAAAAATAAAAATACGACTAAAATGATAAAAGAAATAAAAAAGCTGTTGCGGTTAGTCCACCAATTTGACGGAATAAACGTAATAGATATTGCACAGACGTTGCACAATCTAATGTTAACAAGAAATGGATAAAATGAATAGAAAAACAAAATCAATAATATATGTTCTGATTTGTGTCCTATTGTGGGCATTGATTCCGGTTGTTTCAAAATTAGGCCAATCAAATCTTGATAATCATCAATTCCTTTTTTGGTCGAGTGCGGTTTCTTTTTTGACTTTTTTAATAATTATCCTGACACGGAAAAAAGGGAAAGTGATTTTAAGACTCTCGACAAAAGATTGGATTCATTCAATTGTTTTGGGATTACTTGGAACTTATTTGTATTATATCTTACTATATTTCGGATATGCAAATGCCAAAGGGATTGAAGTTCTGATAATTCAATATTGTTGGCCGATTTTTGTGATTGTTCTGTCAATCTTGATTTTAAAGGAAAGGCTGAATTTAAGAAAAGTGATTTCGATAATTCTTGGATTTTTTGGTGTTTTTATGGTGTTAACTAAAGGTAAATTGTCAGATATTCACTTTAATAATTTATTTGTAGATAGTATCGTATTAATTGCTGCATTTGTATTTGGACTTTTTTCTGTATTGAGCAAAAAGATTAAGATTGATTCTTTGCCACTTGTAACGATTTATTTTTTCACAGCGACAATAATTTCATTTTTATCAATGATTACTCTATCAGAATTCAAATTGCCGACAAAAGAGACATATTTGCCGATTTTGATTAATGGAATTTTTGTAAATGGAATTTCATACATATATTGGATTGGAGCGTTAAAAATTGGGGAAGCGTCATTTATCGCACCTTTCGTATTTTTGACTCCCGTAATTTCTACAGTGCTGTTGATTTTGTTTTTTAAAGAACCATTTCAATTAGTATATGTGGTTGGAATGACTTCAGTAATTTTAGGAGGATTGATAAATAAAGAATAAATAGATATTATATATAACAATGTGTATTCAGGGGTTTTTAATTGTCGATTTAAGATTCTTTTAATTTTAATGAAAGCTCATAAACACGGTTTTTAGGTAAATCATACGTTTTGGAAATAATTTTAACCGCTTTGCTTTGTTTTTCACCTTTTTCAAGTAAAGAAGATAATTTTTCGATAATTTCTTTATCACTCATTTTGGTAGTTTTATAACCTTCGAGAACAATTACAAACTCACCTTTTTCAACAATTTCAGTCTGAATTAGTTCGGATAAATTTCCGCGATAAAAAGTTTCATAAATTTTTGACAATTCTCTTGCAATAGAGACTTTTCTATCTCCGAAAATTTCTTTTAATAACTTCAAAGTAGAAAATATTCTATGGGGAGATTCGTAGAAAATTAAGCTGGAATTGATCGATTTTATCTTTAAGAATAATTCATTTTTAGATTTTAATTTGTCGGGCAAAAATCCTACAAACATAAAATTATCAGTATTTAATCCTGAGCCAATAAGTGCAGGTACAAACGCTGTTGCACCTGGTAAAGGTACAACTTGGATTCCGTGTAAGATAGCTTCTTTAATAATTATTTGGGAAGGATCGGAAATTCCCGGTGTACCGGCATCGGAAATTACGGCAATGTCTTTTCCCGCATTTAGAAAATTTATTAGTTCTGACGACCTTTTTTTCTCATTGTACTTATGATAGCTAATCATTTGAGTTGAGATATTATAATGTTTCAAAAGGATTTTTGATGTTCTGGTATCTTCAGCAGCAATATAATCAACTTCATTTAAAACTTCAACCGCTCGATATGTTATATCTTTTAGATTACCAATTGGGGTTGGAACAATATATAATTTACCTTTTTTCAAAATTTCTCCAAAATGAAATAAGAGAGAATGAATCTCTCTTATTTTCAATATAATTTATTTATAAAATTCTTTAAATGCTTTAATTACGTATATGTGATCTAAAGTTCCACCGGTTTCTCGAGTTGAGTGCATTGCCCACATCGGATTACCGATATCAACCGATTTAATTCCCAAAGCTGCGGAAGTCATCGGACCGATAGTAGAACCGCTTCTCATATCAGATCTATTTGTCATTTTTTGATAAGGAACATCAGCTTTTTCACAAAGATTAGAAAAATATGCTGCGGATTCTGCAGTAGTTGAGTATCTATAATTTGCGTTATATTTTATAACCGGACCTTTGTTAATTTGTGGAGTATAAAACGGATCATGTTTAGCAGGATAATCAGGATGAAAAGCGTGAGCCATATCTGAAGAGATTAAGAAAGAATTTGCGATTGCACGTTTATAATCTTCAAAAGTTTCTGATTCCGAGAAAGAGATTCTTTGCAAAATATCTTTTAAAAAGGAAGAGTCTGCACCTTGTAAGGTTCGACTGCCAATTTCTTCATTATCAAAGAAAATTGCCACATCAACCGAATTATTTTCAGTGGGTGCCAAAATGGCTTTTAGGATTGCGTGAGACATTGCAAGATTATCTAATCTGCCAGAGACTAAGAATTCATTATTAAAGCCGCATAATCGGGATTTCGCCCAATCGTATAGAAATAAATCAAAGTCTAAAATGTTTTCTAAATCGATTCCTAATTTCTCAGCTATTTTAGATTTCAAAAAATTCTTCTCGTCTTTATTGTCAGTTAAACCAATAATTGCTTGAAAATGATCTTGAGCATTATATTTAAATCCGTTGTTCAATTCACCATTCATATGAATTGGGAGATTAGGAATAATGGCAACCGGATTTTCAAAATTGATGTTTTTGGATTCAATACTATCACCATTTTTAATAATGACTCTGCCGGCGATGGAAAGTTCTCTGTCAGTCCAAGATGCTTTGATCGGACCACCGTAAACTTCTACGCCGATTTTGATATTATTTTTTGAGATAGTCTCAGATTCGGGTTTAATTTTCAATGCCGGACTGTCTGTGTGAGCACCGATTAAATGAAATCCGTTTTCGGCGATATTTCCTTTTCCCATTTTGAATGCAAGAACTGAAGATTGATTTCTGGTTACAAAATAGGATTTGTTCTTTTCTAAATTCCATTTGTCTTTTTCAGACAATTCTTCAAATCCGTTTTCTTTAAGTTCTTTAACGATATTTTCCGTAGCTTGAAAAGCAGTAGGTGAATTGTTGATAAAATCAATCAATTCATTAACATAATTTTCCATCTTATTTCCCCTTATTTTTTATTAATTTTGTTATATCAATTGAGACAATAATTAAATTAACCATTTGATCATCGTAAGGCATCAAATAAGTTATTGTTTTAAACCATCTTGTTTCATTTTTATATGTTTGAATTCGGTATGAAAATTCCATGTTTTTTTTATTAAAAAAGTCATCAAAATTTGGTAATGAAGCACGATCTTCGGGATGTACTAATATTTTCCAATTTTGCCAAAAATTATCATGAAAACTTTTTGCGTCAAATTCTGTATATTTCTTTATATCTCCGTGAAGATGGGTATGTATTTCGCAACAGCCGGCTTTGTGATAAAGATAAGTTAATATATTTTCAGAGCTAATATTTTCTAAAATGTTTTGTTTTTTTAAAAATGATTTTTTCTTAATATTTTCAAACCTAAGTGTTAATATGATAGCAATTAAGATTAAAATAATAAAGCCTAAAATTGCAAAAATGATGAGATTTCTATCTGCAATTTTATATTCTAAACCTATCCATTTTTCGGAAGATTTTTTTATGTAGCCGGTTTTTCGGCAATAAGTGATTCCTTTATTAAGAATTCCTAAGAGGATTTTATTTCCTTTTTTTACAGCCATGCAATCTTGTCCAACGTACAAAGGGTCGCCAACGTGTTTGATTTTTTTTGAAAATTTGTTTTTATAAATATGATATTCCGTTATTTGTTCATCACCGATTAGAGCATCTGCTTTACCTTTGGCAACTAATTTTACCGCATCTTTAAAATCATCGACATAAAGTATTTTGCATACAATGTTATGTTTTTGAAGATAATCACGGGCATAATCTCCTTTTTGCATGGCAATAATTTTACCACGAAGATTGGCTGGTTTTGATATATCGGTTCTTTCGCTTGAAATAAAAATATAAGCCGGGACTTTAAAAAGAAGATTTGTGAAATCATATTTTTTATTTCTTTCATCAGAATAAAAAAAGCTTGTTAGAACATCAGCGGAGTCATTTAAAACAGATTGCTGTCCTTGATAAAAAGTTTGGTGCATAAATGTTGCTTTAAAATTATATAATTTTGCAATATGCTTAATAATATCAACGCTTAATCCGGAATATTCACCTTTCTCATTTAAGAATTCAAAGGGTTGATAATTGTTTTGACCTGTAAAAACAATTTCCTTATGAGTACTTAAATATTGCATTTCTTCTCTTGATAAATTTTCAAATCCAAAAACGTTTAATAAGGCAAAAACAAAAATCAAAATAAACACTAACTTTTTCATACAACCTCTTGTTTTAGAAATCTCTTATCGTCGATGCGTTTCGTTAAACCCTCGGTATCAAAGCGATTTAAGAGCAATAAACAAATTTTTCGATTTCCTTTTATCAGATCTCTATATTGAGAAACTGTTATCCCGTCATCATTAGATTTCAAATATGAAATTAGAGATTCACGACCTTGATTTACGATCTTTTTATGAATATAATTTCCATCAATAAAATAAGCGAACTTTTTCCTGACAAGATAAAAAAGAATCTGTTTTAATTTTTTTTCATCGGCATTCATTTTTCGAGCTTTCTCAATCATTTCCGACATTAAAGGAACTTGGTGATGATAATTATAAAGGATTCTCTCAAATTTATTGATTAATTTTTTGTCTTCATCCGTGAGTGAAACATTGTGGTCAAACAAAGTCCAAGAACTATCTACAATTTTTAATAATTTTTTATCAACTAATTCTGCAAGCATTTTCCTGACAATCTGCAAATTAATTTCATTTCTTTTGATAGGGAATAGGCTAAAGATTTCATCAAAATCTCTTCCTCCCGGATCAAGAGGATTTCTTTTATGATAGGTTTTGAGGTGTCTCAAAATGCGATTTTTCCATCTTTCAATAATCTTAATATCTATTAATAAAAAATCTTTTCCGGATTCAAAGACTTTGATTTTTTTCTGATCAATTTTAGTTATTGTTTTGGATATTTTGTCATCATTTGTGTTAAATAATTCAGAAAAATACTTTGATGAAATCCCTGTTTTGCTTTTTGTAACTTCAGAAGAAATCAAATCTATGAGGTTTCCGTTTGATATTTTATGAAGTTGTTCAACAATTTTAACTCGTCTTCTTCGATGATGAAGAGGATGAGCATCTATAATTTTTCCACCGCCGATTGTTAATTCTCCGGAAGTATTTCTGAGGACAAATGTATCTCCAATTTGGAGGTTATTTTCTTTTTCAAGATGAATTTGAGCAATACAAGTTTCACCCGAAATTAAACTGTCTTTATCCATCAAATGTATTTTTGCCTGACATTTAAAAGTTCCTAACAGGAATATTCCATGAGACCACAAATCGAGGTTTGGAGCTGTTTCCAAGATTTTTATTTGAACATCTATTAAATTTGTAGTAAGCAATTCTTGATTTGAGATGAGATTTCCTCTTTTTAATTGCTCAAAATCAATTCCGGTTAGATTAATTGAGCCTCGATCACCGCTGACAATTTCATTTGTTTCTTTTCCGTGATGTTCTAATCTTCGTATCTTTCCGGATATTTTCTGAGGATGAACAACGATTTCATCGTGCTTATTTAATTTTCCCGAAAGAACCGAACCCGTAACTACTGTTCCCCAACCTTTTACTTGGAAAATTCGGTCGATGAACATTCTAAAATTAAGCCCTGATTCTTTCTTTTCTATTGTGGAAGAAATTCGTTTTATTTCATTGATAAGAAGTTCTTTGCCGGAAAAAGTTTTGGTTGAAACAGGGATTATTGCCGAATCTTGCAAAAAAGTTCCTTCGACAAATTCTCTAACTTCTTCCGTTGCTAATTCTAATAATTCTTTATCCACCAAATCCGTTTTAGTGAGGACAATTATTCCTTTTTTGATTTCCAACATTTGCATTATTTGTAGGTGTTCGCGGGTTTGAGGCATAATTCCTTCATCAGCTGCAATAATCATCAGAACAAAATCAATTCCGTTTGCTCCGGCGACCATTGTATTTATAAAATCAGCGTGTCCTGGAACATCGACGATTCCGAGCGAAATTTCGTCCGAAATATTGAGATGAGTAAAACCGAGATTAATGGTTATTCCGCGTAATTTTTCTTCTTTGAGTGTATCGCAATCATAATCGGTGAGCATTTTAATTACGGAAGTTTTTCCATGATCAATATGCCCGGCAGTTCCTAAAATCAAATGTTTTAAAGGTATAGTTTTTGATTCCATTTTTATTCCAAATTTAAAATTTTGTGTATTTCACCGACGATATATGAAAAATCATTTTCATTGATTGTTAAAATATCAAAGAAGATGTTTTTTTCTTTTAGGATTGCTATAATTGGTTTTTTACATTTATGCAATTCTTGGAATAACATGTCCGGATTACTATTATTATTTAGAAGGAATTGTTTGGAAATTTTCAATGAAAAGCTGTCAATTTCCACTTTAGGAAGAGTTCCTCCACCACATTTTCCACAAGATTTTACAATTTCCGCTTCGATATTTGCTGAGATAAATTTTAGCAAAAATAGTTTTGCCTTTTCTTTCAAAGCGTCTTTTTTAAGATTCATTTTGGCAAAAGTAGGATTTCTTTCAATTAGCATCTTGTCAGAAAGATAAGATTTTATGACGGAAATTAAAATTGCAATTGTAACTTTATCAACTCTAAAAGCTCGTTTTAACGGATGTTTATTTAATTTTTTTATCAATTCGGATTTTCCGCAAATAATTCCGGCTTGCGGTCCGCCCAATAATTTGTCTCCACTAAAACTTAACAAATCACAACCGTCTGATAGTGATGATTTTACGTCAGGTTCGGAAAGTCCCTTCAAAATGTCAGATTGTTTTAAAAGTCCGGAACCTAAATCATAATAGAAAAGAAGATTGTGTTTATGAGCCAAATCCGAGAGAGATTTCAAATCAACTTCTTCCGTAAAACCACCGATATAATAATTGGATTTATGGGCTTTGAAAATCATACCGGTATTTTCCGTGATTGCGTTTTCATAATCGGAAAGATGTGTTTTATTTGTTGCTCCGACTTCTACCATTTTGGCACCGGATTGAGCCATGATATCGGGAATTCTAAAAGAACCTCCGATTTCAACCAATTCTCCGCGCGAAATAATTACTTCTTTACCTTCCGCAAAAGTTTTTAAAATCATAAAAACAGCCGCCGCATTGTTATTCAAAACAAGGACATCTTCACTGCCGGTAATAAATTTTAGCGGTTCGATAAGATGATCATCGCGATGACCTCTTTTCATTTTTTCAAGATTATATTCAAGATTGGAATATTCTGTCAAAATAGGTTTGAGTTCTTCAAAAGCATCTTTTCCCAAAACTGATCTTCCGAGATTGGTATGAATAATAACGCCGGTTGCATTGATAACAGGAATTAGATTTCGCTCAAAAATCTGCTCAATTTGGCTTTTTATTTCCTCGATAATTTCAGAAATTTCCGGAACTTCTTTTGTTTTTTTGAAATTATAGCGAAGGTTTTCCAATACTTTTCGTATCGAATAAACGGTTAAATTATGTCCGTATTTTTCTAAGTATTTCTTTAAATCTTTGTTTAAGAGAAGCTTATCAACTCCCGGGATGTGTGATAAATTATTCATGCTTTCTCCTTTTTTTATTTTTATAAATTAAATAATAGAGATAAGAGATGATTGAGATTAGGATGAGAACAACAATTGTGCCGGTGTGAAGATATTTGGAAATCAGTGCTTGATTTTGACCGAGATAATATCCTAAAAGTGCTAAAAAAGTTACCCATATTCCAGCTCCTAAAATTGTATAAAGCGAAAATTTAGCAACGTTCATTTTAGATAAACCGGCAGGAAGTGAAATATATTGTCGGATTCCCGGAATTAATCTGCCGTTGAAAGTGGAAATATGTCCGTGCTTTTCGAAAAAAGCGTCCAATTTATCCAAAGTCTCAGCTTTGATAAAAACGTATTTTCCATATTTTATGAGAAAGGGGCGTCCGAGTTTTGCAGCTAAAAAATAGTTAAAAATCGCTCCGGTATAACTTCCTATTATCCCAAAAAGTATTACTAAAAATATATTCATATCACCTTTATATGCCAGATAACCGGCTGGAATTATGACGATTTCACTTGGAAAAGGGAAAAATGAGCTTTCTAAAAACATCATTATTATGATTCCTAAATATCCGAATTGACTGATTGTATCGACAAGAAATGAAATTATTGAATGTAACATTTACGAATCCTTTTAATGATAGAAACGGGCAATTAATTTCATAATGAGATAAAATAAAGGTGCAGAAATTATCAGACTGTCAAATCGATCTAAAATTCCTCCGTGTCCGGGAATAATTGCTGAACTATCTTTTACGCCACAATCTCTTTTTAATAAAGATTCCGTTAAATCTCCGAATTGTCCGAAAATACCGGCGACGATCACTGCTGTAATAATTCCTGCTTTATCAAATTGATGAGGGAAAAATTTATATGCTAAAAATCCTGAAATTGCGGCAAAAACAAATCCTGAAATAAATCCTTCGATAGATTTTTTAGGACTTACTTTAAAAATTCCTCGATGTTTGCCAATGCTCATTCCTAAGAAATATGCGAAGCTGTCGGCAATCCAAATTAAGGAAATTAACAATAAAAGATAATTTGCACCAAAATGCAAAGAATGGATTCTGAAGATAAATGCTAAAAAAGTTCCTGAATAAATTAAGATAAATAATGCTCCGCTTAATCGGGAAATTGCACCGTTTAAGTCATCATTAAAAAGATTTTTTCCTGTAAAATACAAGAATGATAAAAATAAAAATAGGAAGGAAAACATCGGATAAATAGCCGAGATGGCTGTTAAAACCATATTAAATAAAATAATTTCCCGAGGGACCATAATGTTTTTATTTGCGAACATATTTTTCAATTCAAAAGAAGTTAATCCGGACAATAAAATCGTAAAAAATAATAGCGGTAAATTTCCGACTTTAAAAACATAAACCAACAATGGAATTCCGATAATTGCAACGAGGACGCGTTTGATTAGGTTATTCATTTCGACCTCCAAAACGTCTTTTCCTTTTTTGATAATCTAAAACAGCTTCCACAAATTCCGCTTTAGAAAAATCAGGCCATAAAGTTTCGGTAAACCAAAATTCGGAATAAGCATTTTGCCAAATTAAGAAATTTGATAAACGATATTCACCGCTTGTTCGAATAAGTAAATCGGGATCCGGCATATTGGCAGTGTAAAGATATTGAGAAAAAAGATCAGTAGTAATATCATTTTTCGTAAATTTACCTTTAATAAGATCATCATACATTTTTTTCATACCTTCCAAAATCTCAACTCTTCCACCGTAATTCATCGCAACATTCAAATGCAAACCGGTGTTATTCCAAGTTTTACGGCAATTTTCGTTAACTTTGGAAATATAATCTCCCGATAATTTTTCTGTAGAACCGATAAATCTGATGTTAACGTTGTTTTTATTCAAAGCCTCGATTTCATTGATCAAAGAATTCATAATTAATTTCAATAATCCTGAAACTTCTCCGGTCGATCGATTCCAATTTTCTGTGGAAAAAGCGTAAATTGTTAAATATTCAATTTGCATTTCACCTGCAACTTTCACAATATCTCGAACAGCTTTGACACCTTTTCGATGACCGTTCAATCTTATTGTGTGATTTTTTTTAGCCCAACGTCCGTTTCCATCCATAATAACAGCAATATGACGTGGCATCTTGTTTTTGTCTAAAGAAGACATTAATTCTTTATAATTCATTATTTACCTTTTTTGTTCATTACGTAATATTTTAGATAAGCTTCAATAAAACCATCGATATTTCCGTCCATTACTCCGCTTGAATTTCCAACTTCAAAATTTGTTCGATGATCTTTAACCATTTGATAGGGATGGAAAACGTAGGACCTGATTTGATTTCCCCAACCGATTTCACTTTTCGTATTTTCTATTTTTTGGCGTTCCAAATTTTTCTCATCTTCGATTTTTTTATAAATTCTTGATTTGAGAATCTTCATCGCAGTTTCTCTATTTTTTAATTGAGAGCGTTCGTTTTGGCATTGAACGACAATTCCGGTCGGAAGGTGAGTAATTCTTACCGCAGAATCTGTTTTGTTAATATGTTGACCACCGGCACCACTTGCTCGATATGTATCAATTTTCAAATCTTTTTGTTTGATATCCACTTTGATATCATCATCGATAATAGGATAAACAAATACGGAACTGAAAGATGTTTGACGTTTTCCTTGAGCATTAAACGGTGAAATTCGCACCAATCTATGGATACCAACTTCGCCTTTAAGTTTGCCGAAAACATTATGACCGTTAATTTCCATCGTAACACTTTTTATTCCGGCTTCATCTCCCGGTAATAAATCAACAATATTGGTTTTATATTTAGATTTTTCAGCCCAGCGAGTGTACATTCTCAAAAGCATTTCAGCCCAATCTTGGGATTCTGTTCCGCCTGCTCCGGGATGAATTACAATGATTGCTCCGCAACTATCGGTTTCTTCTCCCAAAATTAACTCTAATCTGAATTTATCGATGAATTTTTTATAATCTGCCATGTTTTCGGATGCTTCCGCCAATAATTCTTCGGAAAAATCCAGTTCAAGAAGCTCACCGTAGGTTTCTATATTTTCCACGATTTCATTCATTTTATGGAATTTTGCAAGTTTTTCTTTGATAATTGTAACTCGTTTGTTTACTGATTTTGCTTTTGAAGAATTGTTCCAAAAGCCAGGTTGGTTCATTTCATTTTCTAATTTTTTCAATTCAGATTCTAAAGTTTCCGAATCAAAGAAACCTCCTGTATTCCTGAATTTGTTCCAATAAATATTTTGATGAATTTATATATTCGTTATACTCCATTTATCCTCCAAAAATGATAAAATTTTTCTTAAAACATCTTATTCTTTTCTCATATACCGCTAAAATGAGTCAAGGATTTTGTGTATTGGTTTTATTATT
>JAMOQM010000083.1 GCA_027064005.1 Candidatus Cloacimonadota bacterium
GCAACAGAGCTAAATCTAATGACACCCCTTTTTGAGTCAACCTATTTTTTTGCCATGCACTCTTTTTTGAGACATTTTAAACCGTAAATTACCATTACACAATTAGAAAAAATTCTCAATCTTTTTTCTAGAGATTTTTTATTTTCATCAAAACTGAAAATTTTTGCTCAGGATTTAGCATGTTTGAAAAAAAAAGAAAACCCGATTTCTCGGGTTTCCAAAAATAGCTGTTTTATTTAATTATAGTAATCCGTCTCTACGAAGTAAAGCATCGGCATCCGGTTCTTTTCCTCTAAATCTCTTATACAATGTCATGGGATGTTCAGTATTTCCTTTGGCAAGAATATTTCTTCTAAACGATTCGGCAGTTTCTTTATTGAAAATACCATCTTGTTTAAATTTTTCAAAAGCATCCGCATCTAAAACTTCCGCCCATTTATATGAATAATAACCAGCCGAATACCCACCGGCAAAGATATGGGCGAAAGCTGTCGAAATAAGAGTCCCTTTTACCGGTGGCAAAAGTCTGAGTTTTTTCAAAGTTTCTTTCTCAAATTCTGTAACATCTTCAATTCCTGACGGATCTTGATCGTGCCAAGCCATATCCAACATTCCAAAATTGAGCTGACGAATATTCATAGTAGCTTTATGGAAATTTTCCGCAGCTTTTACTTTCTCTATCAATTCATCAGGAATATTTTCTCCGGTTTTATAATGTTTAGCAAAAAGATGAAGAGCTTCTTTTTCGCTAACCCAATTTTCCATAATTTGAGAAGGTAGTTCTACAAAATCCCAATAGACATTTGGACTAGCCAAGGAAGTGTAAGTACAGTCTGAAAGTAAACCGTGTAAAGCATGACCAAATTCATGGAAAACCGTCTCAACTTCTCTCATCAACATTAAAGACGGGGTATCTTCTGTTGACGGAGTAAGATTTCCAACAATCATAATATGAGGGCGTTGAACTTTTCCATCTTGTAAGCCTTGAGATTTAATAGCATTCATCCAAGCACCGCCACGTTTAGTTTTACGCGGGAATAAATCGATATAAAGAAGTCCTACAAAATCACCATTATCTTCAGTAACTTCAAATGTTCTAACTTCTTTATGATAAGTTGGAATATCGTTCAACTCATTAAATTTTAAGCCATACAATTTATTGGCAACTTTGAAAATACCATCAATTACATTTTCAGATTTGAAATACGGTCGCAATTCTTCAGCATCAAAGTTATATAACTTTTGACGTAGTTTTTCTGAATAATATGAAGAATCCCATGCTTGTAAATCTTCAAGACCATCAAGTTCTTTAGCTAAAGCTTTCAATTCATCAACTTCTTTTACAGCTTTTGGCATTGCAATTTTATAAATTCTTTCCAAGAAATTATGTACAGTTTCCGGAGTTTCAGCCATACGTTCTTTGATTACATATTCAGCGTGAGTTTTGAAACCTAATAATTGAGCTTTTTTAAATCTCAAGGTCGCAATTTTTTTAAGAATTTCCTGATTATTAAATTCTTTCCCATTTCCACGAGAACCGTAAGCTTTGTGAATTTTTTCTCTTAAATCTCTATTATCAGCATATTTTAGAATCGGCATAATACTGGTTGGTTGCAAATTAAACATCCAGCCTGATTCTTTACCTTTACTTTTTGCCAAATAAGCTGCAGCCGCTTTTGCATTTTCAGGTAAACCGGCTAATTCATTTTCATCTTCAATATATAATTCAAAAGCATTAGTTGCATTAAGCAAATTTTGTGAAAATTGAGGAGATAATATTGATATTTCTTTGCTAATCTTTTTAAGTTCTTCTTTCTTTTCATCATCGAGAAGAGCACCATTTCTAACAAAGCTTTTATAAGAATTCTCTAAAAGTCTCATCTGTTCTTTATTCAAATCAAGAGATTCTCTATTATTATAGACAGTTTTCACTCTTTCAAAGAGAGCTTCATCCATAGAAATCATACTACCGTAATCTGATAATTTAGGTGAGAATTTTTGAGATAAGTCTTTAAATTCATTATCGGATTCAACGCCGTAAAGGTTATAATAAATCGAAGTAACGTAATTTAGAAGCTCGCCGGCAGTTTCCAAAGCAACAATTGTATTTTCAAATGTTGGTTCTTCTTTATTTTCTTTAATTGTTTTAATTTCTTCTTTTGCTTGTTCCAAAGCATAATCAAAAGCAGGTTCAAAGTGTTCTAATTTAAATAAATCAAAAGGTACTGCTTCATATTTTCCAACTCTAGTTCCGTTTAAAAGCGGGTTTGATTTTACATCAACCATATTTGACTCCTTATAAGTTTTTTTCATTAAAGTATTTATGTATAAAAATTATCACAGGGCTATTTAGTCAAGAATATAATTATTGTGATTTAGATAACTGTCGAAACTCCTTTTCCTAAACAATCTTTCTCGTTCAGATTTATCAAAAATTTTTTCTGAATTAAATTTGACATAAACCCTATAGTTTTGAATTTATTCTGTAAATTGTAATTTTAAGGAGTAAGTTTGAGTAAAATTTTAATTTCATGTGAACAAATAGTAAAAAAATTTCCTGATAAAATAGTATCCAAAAACAACACATTTGGAATTCATGAAAATGATAAAATTGCTTTAATCGGAATAAATGGTTGTGGTAAAACGACTTTATTAAAAATAATTTTTGGAATTGAACCACCCGATTTTGGGAATATTACTTTTAGAAATGGCATTTCAGTTTCATATTTACCTCAAAACCCTAATCTAAACGAAGAGTTAACAATTAAAGAACAAATTTATGAAATTAACAGTCCTGAATTTGAAATACTAAGAAAATGGCATTCAATTTCCGAACAACTTTCTTTAAAATATTCTGAAGAATTAGAAAAAGAATTAGATCAAATAAATAAAGATATGGATCGTCTCGATGTTTGGAAATATGAAATTAACATCAACAATTATCTCACAAAATTAGGCATTAAAGATATTCATCAAAAAATTTCAACTCTTTCCGGTGGACAGAAAAGAAGAGTTGATCTCGCCAGAGTTTTAGCGAATTCTCCAGATGTCTTAATTCTCGATGAACCAACAAATCATCTTGATATTAATACAATTGAATGGTTACAAAATTATCTCGCCGATTACAAAGGCACTTTAATTTTTGTAACACACGACAGATATTTTTTAGATGTAATTTCTAATAAAATTATGGAAATTGAAGAAGGTGTTTTTCGATTTTATCACGGAAACTATTCTTATTATTTAGAAAAAAAACAAAATGAAGTCATTGATCTTCAAAGAAAAGAAACCCGCCGAAATGCTCAATTGCAAAAAGAATTGAAATGGTTGCATCGTGGAGCCAAAGCCAGATCCTCAAAACCCAAAAACCACATTGACCGCGTGAAAGAACTTCTAAGTAAATCTTATCTTACAGAAAATGCAGAAATGTCAATTTCATTTCAATCACAACGTTTGGGTAAAACTATTTTAGAGTTAAAAAATGTTTCAAAATCTTATTCAAACAAAGAATTATTTAAACCGTTTTCGCATAATTTCCAAAAATTAGAAAGAATCGGTATTATTGGTGATAACGGTTCAGGAAAAACAACCCTCCTCAAAATGATAATTGGTGAAGTAAAACCGACTTCAGGCAGTATCAAAGTAGGACTAAATACACAATTTTCATATTTCCGCCAAAATGTAAATGACTTCAAAGAAAATATTAGTGTTGAAGATTACGTTAAGAATAAAGCGGCAAATATTAGAACAGCCGACGGTGTTTTACATTCGGCTTCTGAAATGCTACAGAAATTTCTTTTCACTCCTAAAATGCAAAGAAACAAAATATCCAGTTTATCCGGTGGTGAACAAAAACGACTTTATCTCCTTTCATCATTAATGTTCGGGGCTAATTTCATGATCCTTGATGAACCGACAAATGATTTGGATATTAAGACTTTGGAAGTTTTAGAAGATTATTTGGATGCTTTTAAAGGCTGTCTCTTAATTGTTTCTCATGACCGATATTTTTTAGATCGAGTAACAGATTATTTATTTATTTTTGAAGATGGAATTGTTAAAAAATTTGCGGGAAATTACTCAGATTACCTACTTGTTAAAAAATATGATAAAGAAGAAAAAGAAAAAAAAGTTAAAACTCAAATTAAATCAAAAACCAAAACAAAATTGTCATACAAAGAACAAAGAGAATTGGAAGATTTAGAAGCTAAAATGGCATCTTTAGAAAATGAGATTGAAAAATTAAAGAATATGATGGAAACAGAAGCCCAAAATTTATCATACCGAGATTTTCAAAATTTAGCGGAAGATTTATCTAAAAAAGAAAATGAATTAGAAAACGTTTCCGAGAAGTGGTTAGAATTAGAAGAATTAAAGGAGAGTTTATCTCAAAATAAATAAAAACGCCTGAAAAACAGGCGTTTAAATTTTTTATTTTAGTCCGGAACGCATAGCCATTCCCAAATAGAAAATCGGGAGATAAGTTACCACGATAACCGTACCAACAACTGTTGCCATTATTACAATTAACAAAGGTTCAATTAAGGAAGTTAATCTTTCAATAACTGAATCCACAAGTTTTTCATAAAATTCTGCCGCTTTCAAAAGCAAAGTATCCATATCACCGGTTTCCTCACCGGTAGCAGTAAGTTGTAATAATATTGAAGGAAACGCACCTGTTTTTTTGAATGCAGACGCAACTGAATAACCTTCCTTTATCATTATTCTACTTTTACGGATAGCTCCTTCAATAACCGCATTTTGCACAACATTTTCCGATAGTTCCAAAGTATCCATAATTGGAACTCCGGCACCCATCAAAATACTAAATGTTCTGGCAAATTTACTTATTATCGAATTTTTCATCAAGTTTCCCACGACAGGAATTTTAAGAGCTAAAGTATCAATAACATATTTTCCTCTATCAGTTAAATAGATTATAAACATTGAAAACAGGAAAGAAATTACAACGAAAAAAGTAATAAATACGTGATTTTTCACAACATTACTGATATGAATTGCAATTTGTGTTGCTGCAGGTAAATCGGCATGCATTCTGCCATAAACACCGGCAAACATAGGAACTATAAAATAGAAAAGTCCCCAAACAACAACTGCGAGAAAAACAAGAATAAAGATTGGATAAGCCATTGCCGACCATACTTTTTGTCTTGTATCCTGCACTTTTTCCAAATATTCAGAAAGTTGATCAAGAATAGTATGAAGAGTTCCGGAAATTTCACCGGCTTTTACCAATGAAATATACAGAGGATTAAAAATCCCCGGATGTTGTTCCATAGCTTCAGACAGACTAAAGCCTTTCTTGATATCTTCAGTCATTTTTCTCAAAACTTTCTTGAATTTCTTATTTTTTTCAACGCTTTCCAAATCGGATATTGCTTTTTCGATAGTTAATCCGGCGGCGAACATTGTTGCCAGCTGTCTTGTAAAAAAGACGAGAGTGTTTAAAGAAACTCCAGTTCTTATTTTATAAACAGTAAAAGCCAGTTTATCAAAAAGTGTCATCTTATTTTTATAAGCACTTTCCGCAGCAGCTTTTACTGAAATTATAGTTCCACCTTCTTTTGAAAGTTTGTCAACAGCCAAATCCATTGTATCAGCTTTGACAACACCTTCAACTCTCGCACCTTTTACATCTTTAATTATATATGTAAAGGTAGCCATAATATCATCCTTCGAATTTTGTTTTTATTCATTTATTGTAAATTTAATTACTTCTTGTATTGATGTAATTCCATCTTTCATTTTTTTGATAGCACTTGCATTCAGAGTTTGCATTTTATTTCTAAGTGCAGCTTCTCGAATTTTATCTTGATTTGCACCTTCAAATATAAGTTGTCTTATTTCAGGCGTAATTTCAAGCATTTCGAAAATAGCGGTTCTTCCTGCATAGCCGGTATTTTCACAATGAACACAACCTACACCTTTTTTGAAATCAATGGTTGCAGCTTCTTCTTTAGAGATACCTGCATCACGTAATTCCTCATCAGTAGGAGTATAACTTGCCGCACAATGCGGACAAACCTTTCTTACCAATCTTTGAGCCATCACTAAATTCAATGAAGAACCGACTAAATAAGGAGCAACTCCAATATCAATCATACGCGTAATTGTTGATGGAGCATCATTAGCATGAAGTGTTGAAAATACCAAATGACCGGTTAATGAAAATTTGATAGCGATATCGGCAGTTTCTTGATCTCGAATTTCACCAATAAGGACAACATCCGGGTCTTGACGAAGCACTGAACGAATTGCAGTACCGAAAGTCAAACCGATTTTTTCTTTAACTTCGATTTGCGTTATTCCATCTAATCGATATTCCACAGGATCTTCAACAGTGATAATATTTGTTTCTATATCTTGGATAGTTTTTAAAGCAGCGTGTAATGAAGTAGATTTACCACTACCGGTTGGACCTGAAACAAGGATAATTCCGTAAGGTCTTTTAATCCAGTGTTTGAACATTTCCAAATTTTCACCATCTAAACCAAGTGTATTTAATGTAAAACCAAAATCTCCTTTATCAAGAAGTCTCATAACAACTTTTTCGCCGGTAACCGTTGGAGTTATAGAAACTCTGACGTCAACAGCTTTTAAAGATGTTCGCAAAGAAATATGACCATCCTGCGGAAGTCTTCTTTCAGCAATATTCAATTTTGACATTACTTTGATAATCGAAACAATACCGGGGTGCATAGCCAAAGGGGGATTCATTACTTCACGTAAAACTCCGTCAATTCTAAAACGAACTCTGGTTTTATTACTAAGAGGTTCGATATGAATATCTGTAGTATTTGATTTAATCGCTTCTGTAATTATTAGATTAACTAATTTTACAACAGGAGCATCAGCTTCTTTTGAACTTCCGATACTAATTTCATTTTCATCTTCATCAACAGCAACAAAATCTAGTCCACCGACAGCATCTTCAACCTGCGAAGTAGTTCTGATACTTTTGTAATATCTTTCCAAAGTATCAGTTAAAACGGAATCACCAATCAATAAAGTATTAATTCTTTTATTTACTATTTTTTTAAGACTATCAAGGATTTCAATGTTATCGGGATCCGTAATGGCAACCGTGATAGAATCAGGATTATTGCGAATTGCAATAACCCTGTTTTCTACAGCAAAAGGTTCCGGGATGAGAGCAACAACGCTTTCATCCAAATCCAACAATTCTCTTTCATCGACAATATCAATTTCCAACTGCATTTTTAATGCTTCGAGAAGTTGTTGTTCGGTTATATATCCCAATTTCAATAAGGTTTCACCTATTTTTAGTCCAAAATTATTTTGTTTGATTAAGGCTTCTTTAACTTGGTCATTGGATGCATATCCGACATGGACAAGAATTTCACCTAATCTCGCGAATTGAGGATTAAAAGCCATTATTTCTTACCACCTTTACTAGATGATGGATAACGAGTGGCTGTAAGTACAACAAACACGCTAACGTTCGGATGTCCTAAAATTGTAACTGTAACCGTGGCAGTTGTAGGAATGGCTACACCATTTTGAGGTGCAGGGCATTCATATCTATTTATAGAATATGTTTTATATATTAAACCAAGTTCACCGTCAATAGTGCCTGTAACCTCAGTATAAATATCATTGTCCGGTCCACCTCCCACAAAAGTTCCTTTATCGGAATAGAAAACCAAAGTTGTTCCATTAATTGGGGTATTTTGACCATCGACCAATTTTACTCTTAAATTACTGGTTAAAGTATCTTCAGGCTGATCCTCAAAGAAATCAATATGGAGAGGAGTAGCTATAATTTGTAAGGCAGGATTTTGAATTGGTAAAACAAAATGCTCAGCAACAGTGGATATATCTCCTGTTGATACATGAATATTTACAGTATGATTAGTTAAAGATCCATGATATCTCAAGGTTGTATAAGCGATACCTGCTGCTGAATCGCCATCAGCATTTTCATTACCTGTATATGCGTCCGGAACAATTTCAACAGCTTGTTGATCGGCAGGATCATCTGCATCTACAGAAAAGAAAACAACCGTTTCATTTACCGGATTTCCATTTGTATCATAAACATAAGCTGCAACATCCATTGCCCAGTTTCCGCCGCTTACATCCGTACCTTCGTTAAATCCGGCAGGAACAATAGCAATAACTGAAGGAGCACCCGTTCTGACAACGATTTGATTTTTTATAGCAACGATATCATTATGAGGATCATCATCAATTTTTACAGTTGCTTGTAGAGAAGCTGTACCTGCTATTGCACCACTATTAATCGTAATGGTTGCAACACCGTTAGCAGTCATTCCAAAGATACCATTTTCATCAGAATCGCCTGATAAAAAAGTTCCTGCGGGAGCATTCAGTAAATCAAAATAGACTTTTGTTGGAGTACTTACAAGGTTTCCAAAACTATCATAGAGATAAGTTTCTACTTGGGCAGCTTCCGTTCCACCGGTACCACTTACATCTAAGAAAATTGTCCCTTGTTCAAAAGCAATTGATTGAACATCTGAAGAACCAACTTGGATTGAAGTTGTTGCGGTAGCAGAGTCAGCTACAGCACTAATAGTAGCAATACCGGCAGTTGCACCAGGTGAGAATATTACAGTGCTTTCACCTTCCATTGTAGTAGCTGTCGGAGGAATAGCTCCAAGATTAGTTTCAAATGTAATCGTAGTTCCATCTTTTACTTTATTACCATATCTATCAAAAACAGAAGCGGTAATTGTATTTGTAGAATTAATATCCATTGTATAAACTTCCGGTTCCAAAGTCATACCAACTCCGGTTCCCGCTAAAATATTCATACTGGTAGAATCTGTAGCCGTACCAACAATTGCATAAATCCAGCAAATGTTAGCTTGAGTTCCGGTATTAAAGATTGTACTTGCTCTACCGTTATGAGTTTCAACTTGACTGTTAACAAAACTACCTATTTCGTTAGAAGCGAATCTAACAATTGTTCCGTCAGAAACAGGTAAATCAAGTTCATTTTTAACATAAACAGCAACTTCCACGTCTGTTCCTACTTTTGCATGAGCAGGTACATCAAGAGTTAAACCTTCTACCGAAATAACAGGAGTTTTCCTAACTAAAATATCTATAGTTGTCATTTTATCATCGACTAAAGCACTGACTTTAGCCACAATTGAATCACTAACAAGAGCGTTTGAATTAACCCAAAAATTGGTTTTAGCAATACCAAAACTATCTGTAATGGCTTCTTGCAACACACTTCCGATTGTTGTACTAAATCTAACTTTTTTATTTGATACCGGGAAAAATGTAGAGCTGGAATCTTTCTTTACATCAACTGAAATTGTAGCATAAGTATTACCATTATCAGCGTAAATTATATCTTTGTCACTTTCCATGGTAATGTTATAATTCGGACTTACTTTCTCCGGTGGTTGGAAAGATCGCTTATCACAACCTGAAACAAGCATTAAACCTGCTATCATAATCAGAATTGCAATAAGTATAATTTTCTTTGAACTCATAATCATCTCCTATTTAAACTTAATTAAATGTCTATCCAATTTTGAATCAACATCAATAGTCTTTTGTTCATTTTTCACATCAACAATTCTTGGAGTAATTTCGATAATTAAATCTGTATTATTCACAACGTCAGCTTTATGTGTAAACAGTTTCCCAATAAAAGGAATATCACTTAAGAAAGGAATTTTGTTGGTTTTATGAGTTAAAGAAGAATTTAACAGACCACCAACAATAATTTTACTCCCATTAGGAACAGTTACTGTTGAAGTTACTTTTCTAATTTTAGTTCTTGGAACATATCCGCCAACAAGTTCAGTAACTGAGCTTACTTCGGGTTCAATTTTAGTTGTGATATCACCATCTCTATTAATTGTAGGGTGAACTTTAAGTTTAATACCAACACTTGCGCGTTCAACTTGAACTTGATTATCGTGATCAGTTACAACGTAAGGTACAATTTCACCAATGTGAATTGATGCATCTTCACCGTTCATAGCAGTCAAACGAGTATCTGTTAAAAGCTTAGCAGCGTTATTTTCCATAAGCCAATCAACCGTAATATCAAAAGCTGTCAGTTGACGACTAAAGTGGCCGACATCGCTCCAATCACTCATTTTTTGCCAATATTGTTCGTCCGGTAATTGTTCCAAATCAGTCATATCGCCCACAGGCAATGCACCGGTTTCATCAGTATAATTATAAGGAAGACCAACACCGTCACTATTAGTTGGATCTTCAGCAAGCAATGTTGTAAGATGATCTAATTTTGACCAATCTATTCCGAATTTTTTTGATTCCGTAAGGTTAACTTCAATTAAACGAGCACGGATTTCAATTTGTTTTTGTGGGATGTCCAAATCAGCAATTCGTTTGCTTATTTCAGCATAGGTTTCAGGGTTGGCAACTACTAAGAGTGAATTTTGACTCTCAATAGGAACAACTTTACCCGGCATTATGTCAAAAGCTTTTACTATTTTTTTAGCATCAGTGTAATTCAAATTAATTACATAACTTCTTTCACCGATTTCTTCATTAATTCTTGATTTTTTACCAACGATAAAAGTGTTATCGCCAACTAATCTATAAGAAAGCCCAACCGTTTTAACTACCATAGTCAAAGCTTGTTCGATTGGAACATCTTTAAGATGAAGCGTAACAGTTCTCATTGATTCGGGTGACTTACTTTTTCTACCTTTATCAGTATTATTTTCTACAGCTAAAACAATATTACAATTGCTAATTCTGGCCATTGTGCTTAAAACTTGAGAGACTGAACTATCTTCAGCGTCAAGAGTTACTTTTCTATTAAGTAATGCTGTCTGATCAGCAAACAAAATGGTTTGAAAAGCTAATAAAAGTATCAATAGTGAAATAACCGTACTAGCTTTTATTCTATTTATTGACAAACTCATTATATTTCTCCTTTGATTATAATTTACCAATTTATTTCTCGATTTTTTTGGATTGACGGATTTGTTAATTCCTTTGGTTTTTCCGGTATCGGTTGAATTTTAAGAACTTTTTCTACACCGTTAAACAGAACTTTGATATTTGCTTCACCAATTTTTGTTATTTTTTGACCGGCAATTTTATCACCGACTTTATAAATCTTATTTTTCCCTTTATAGGAAATGGAAGCATATCGTTTACCGTCATTTGAGATAAATGTTGCTGTTAATCTTACCATAGATTGAACTTTATCGATCCATTCCTGTTCAAGGTCTTTCCTTGTTTTAACAATTAAATTTTGTTCCAATGGATCTTTTGTAACTGTAAAAACGAAGTTTTTTCTATCATTAATAGAGGTTTCAATTCCTTGAATTTGTTTAATCTGTTTTTGACTCAAAGCCAAATTTTTATATCGTGATTGTTTAGGAATTTTAACTTCTTTATTATATAGATAATAGCTTTTCACTCCTAGAGTAATAACAGTAAACAAGATTGCAACTATGGCTAAATCTCTTAAATATTTGTTTTCCATTATCCCTCCTTCACGATTTTAACAGTTGTGAATTCTAAAGAAACTCTGTAATGAGTAACATTCTTACCTTTCTTCGTAGAATTAGAATAAACAGCAGTAGCATTTTTAATTGGTTGAACATCTAAAGTTGTAATCTTAACAATTTTATCAAGACTTTCAATAGCTGATAAAAACTGACCTAATTGGGTGTAAGTTGCATTTATTTCCATAGTATATTGTTGTTTCACAAAAGCGGATTCTTTATTATAATCAGATTTTGGAATAATAGAATACACCGGAATTTTGTAACTATCAGCCATGTCGGCAAGTTGTTTAACAAAAGCATTTACTTCTTTTACATCAATATGTTTTGACGTTACCATTGTATTTTCAATAACTTTAGAAACTTCTTTAAGTTGTTCGTTCAAAATTTTTGCACTATTTAATTTTTGTTGTGATTTTTTAATTTTTTTATCAATTCTCTTGATTTTCTTAATATTAGAATTAATCATTTGTCCACTGATAATAAAACTAGTAACAGCAATAAGAATAGTAAGAAGAATCAATATTAGATATTTATTTTTCATTTTCTACCTCTTTTTGATTTTGCACTATTTTTACAATCAATTTGGAATCTGAGAATTTCTACGTCTTTTTCTTTATCTCTATAAGATTTAACAAAACCGATATCAGGGAAGTCTCCGCTAATTTGAGGATTATCTTTGAGTTTATTAATAAATTCATTAATCAAATCGAACTCTTTTCTATTCTTATTAACTTCAGTAATTCCATACAAACTGAAAGTATTCCTAGCATAAGAAAAATGCGTAATTGCGAGTTTATTGTCTGTTTTCTCAGACAAAGCAACTAATTTTTTTGCCCAGAATATTCTATTTGTACTGATATTTGTTAGTCGGGTTAAATCTTTGGATGAGAGGTCTTGTCCGCTTCTTTTATATTTGTCTATTTCTTTATTAATATGAGTAAGAAGTGCTTTTCTAGCACTATATTTCTTATTCAATGAATTTTGAAGATAATAAACAAATCCAAGAAGTATCATTAGAAGAATCACAAAAACAGCAACAAGTGAATTGAAAAATTTTTTTTCATTTTCAATTTGTTTTTTTAATTCTCCAAATTTATTAAGGTTGATTTTGAAATAAAATTGATTCATATATGCTCCTTATCCCAATCTCATTGCCAAACCAAGAGCAAGAGCTAATTGAGGATCTTGTTTATCTCTAAATTTTTCCGGCATTTCAAGATTAGTAAATGGATTAAAAATCTCGGTTGGAATTTTTAATTGAGCTTCAAGATATTCAGGTAAACCTTTCAATTTTGCGGAACCACCCATAATATAGATTTTTCTAAAATCGCTATTCCCGGCTTCCTTAACATAAAATCGTAAAGATCTTCTGATTTCTAAAGCAAGCTCTTCCTCAGTTTTCTTTTCCGTAATATCAAGAAGACTAATTTCTTTTTCTTTAGAATCTTTTTTCAATCCGTGCTCAAGTTTATATTCCTCAGCTTTCTCAAAAGTAAAATCTTCGTAATGAGTCATAACATCTTTGGTAAAATGATAACCTCCCCATGGAACATCTCTTGAGAAAAACTTAGCGTTAGGACCATAAATAACCATATTTGTCCTTTGAGCTCCAATGTTTAAAAGAATATAAACACCTTCTTCCACAAATGTATTAAAAATAAAACTATTCGCTACACCGAGAGGCTCAACATCAACAATCCCCGGAACACAACCGGTTGACATCAATATATCGGAATGTTCTCGCATTTTTTGTTTAGTTGATGCTGCAAGAAGAATGTTCATATTATTTGTTTTTTCTTCAATACTTAAAACTTGATAATCCAAAATCATATCTGAACCGTTAATCGGCAAATGTTTTTTTGCTTCAAAAAACAAGGCTGATTCAAGTTCTTCATCAGGAAGAAAAATAGTTTTAATTTGTTTAATACTAATATCGTCTCCCCCGATTGAACTTACAAGATGTTTGATCTTTTTAGGATTAATTTTAAGAGAACTAAGCATTCCTGACAATACGGGAGCAAATCTTTCGGGACGTAAATTCGAAGTTGCATATTCCATACCGGCAGGGATTGTAGAACGAACTTCGTAATCAAGTAATTTAAATCCATCATGAAGTACTTTCAGATGAACCAATTTTATACTGTGAGTTCCGATATCGATTCCGACAGTCTCTTTTATTTTAGCTTTTTTTGCCATAAATTTCCCCTTTGAAATCTATCATCAATTGTGATGATTGTTTGGAGTTTGGAAACTCCAATTTTGTTTTTGAAATGAACTTAACGCAGCCCCACCGAAACCCTGATAAATTTGAGGATAATCAGGCGGCTGGTTATATAAAAGTCTGTTGTCATATTTATAATGTTTATCATATCCTGTTGAAGGATGTGTACACGCATAATGATAATTCGGTATATCCCATGTTGACGGGCTTAAATGATTATACGGATCTTGCCCCGATCTATGAACAAATCCACGTCTTCTTTGATGAAAAGCTCCAAAAACATAAAGTCCTCCACGCTCAAAAACTATTTGACTAACTGGTTCCGGCCAAATCGGATTATACCAAGGATAATCAACGTTATTAAAACCGTCATCCGGCGAATTACCAGGAGATGCCGGCCAAGGAGCAAAAGGGGATCCCGGAAACTTAAATAAATGTAAATCTACCCAAGTATATAAAGTATCTACTCCGGTATAAGGACTTGTTCCCCAAAAATCACTTGACGAACCATGCGGATGTTGATATTCAAAAGAAATAATTCCATCTTGATGGCAATCACCTTCTCCGTCACCTAAAGCAGCGTAAGCTCCGTAAAGATACACACCGTCATTTGGAATGCACGTACGGTTTTCTCTTTGCCCTGTCTCTGGATCATAGTATTTATACTTTATATAAATCCTTTTTTCCGACAACAATCCAAAATAATCAGAAGTATTGATATTATCAGGATCGTCAGGTGCAGCCCCTTTGACTGTTCCGGTATATAAAATGTTACCGACAATAAATGTGGTATCGGCGCAACCAATAGTATGAGATCCGGAAACTTCTCCCCAAATCATTGTTTCATAAGGTATAAAAACCGATGTATTCCCTGGAAATTCTATATCCGCTGAGACCCAAACAGTATCCCTAACAGACACATAATTTGTGAACAAAGAATCTCCTATAGGAGCATTGGGGTGCTCGTGTGTTGGATATGAACTATAAACAACAAATGTATCTATATATGGCTCGGTTAATGTTCCAAGATAAGCTTGTACACCACCTCCCAACATATGAATAAATACTATTTTGTTTTCAGTTTGACCGTTACCATCCCCAAAAGGTCTTATTCCGTTTAATCTAACATCTGTCATCTGACCGTTAAATTGGATAGGAGCAACATGTTCTGTATAACCGCCTTGGAAAACATCATCCATGGGAGGAACTCCGTTAGCATGTTGGATTACTCCTGTTGTTGTAACAGCACCAAGAAATAATGGCCAGCCCGGAGCATCAGGATTTGCTGTTCCGCTAGACTGTTTAATCCAAATATCGCTATTACTATGAACTTTTCCGTAAAGAATATCCTTACCATAGAAATATACTTTTTTAGCATCGTCATTTCCATCAGCATTTTCCGATTCATCAGTATCGGTAAAATAGAAATATTGAGCTAAACTTTCTTGATGGAGAAATTTCTCCGTGTATCGGGAAACGGGAGATTGATGTCCGCTTGTAAAATAGCCTGAACGTTTAGCAGTTGCATAAGCTCCAACAACTTCAACTCTAGAACTGATATATGAGCCAAAAAGATTAACATTTTCGGTTCTTTTAGTTAAATCTATTCTATAAGTTGTTAATCTGTCAGCATTATTCATTTGAATCTTTCTTCCATGTAAGATATTTAGGTTCCTTGCGAGCATCATATCAGATCTTTTTGATTCCGAACGCAATAATAACTCTTCTTGAATAATATCTGTTTGAGTCTCAAAAAGAGAGCTGTCAGTTGAAATCATGTCCAATAAAGAAACTGCTGATAACGTTGCAATAGACACAGCAACCAGAGCGACAATCAAAAAACCGGCAAAGCCATCTTCATGTAATAACTTTTTCATCATTTACCTCCGTTAGTATTATCAGGATTCGAAGTTTGAATGTCTGAATTTTCGGCATAAACTTTTGTGTGAAATTCGATAGTTCTTGTATTTTCGATTAAATCGTCGTCAGTTGACTGGTTTCTTGCTTTCTTTCTAAATCTTACTTTGATTTTAAGATCAATTCCAACTAAGCGGACAATTCCGCTTCCGTTTGGTCTTGCATCATAAAAACGAAGATCTTCAACTTTTAATTCCGGTTCTCTTCCATACATAATATCTTCAGAGGGAAAAATCTTTTGCCTTGTTATTGCGTTATTCCCATATTGAGAATTTACCCAAATTTCATTACCATTTTGATAAAAATGTGAATAATAGTTACTCCCTATTTCGGAATTTATCGGGCGAATCGTCAACGAATTTTCCATCCCGTCAATTTTTACGCTGGATGCGGTTAATAATCCTATGAGATTTTTATCACTCGTAATATGCCCTTTTGTATAACCGTAACGAATATCCTCAATTACGTTAAAAGCTTCATTTTGAGCCTTACGAAATATTTTATTTTCTTGGTATGATCTGGCAAATTTTATTAATGATATCGTAATAATAATAAATACAAGAACAACAACAGGAATAGCTGCAACTAATTCTATTAAAGTGTAACCTTTATTATTTTTCATTGTTACTCCTTGTAATAGTCTTCGCGAAGGATAACCTTCTGTACTTTCGTACTGTGATATGGGTTAAGATTCGCTTGTTGCTCTTTCCAAGAAACTTGAACTTGTACAATATCATACATAACACCAATACCTACTTGCAAATCTTGATTATTATAAACCGGTAAAAACGAGACTGTTGCAATTAAAGGATTTGGTTTTGTTTTTGGATCAAGCACAATTGTTTTAGTCCCGGGAACCGGAGGATTATTTGTTACCGTTCTACGATATTTATATTCGTCCAATTCACCACTGGCAACCAACAATGCTTGTCTTTTATGATAATTTAATTGTGCTTTATAATCAGCATAAATAATGGAAGTGTATAATCCAGCAAAAGCAATTGTTACAATAATTAACGCAGCCAATACTTCTATGATTGTAAAACCGGAATTACTACACACTTGCTTTTTCATCTTAGAACCCTGCCCCGGTAGCAAACATTTTTGGATTTTCCGCTAATTCTTCAGCAGCTTTTCTATTGATCAAACCATTCATAACGTGATTATAGAGAGATTGATCGAGAGTTTGCATTCCTTCTTTGGTCCCGGCTTGAATAACAGATGGAATTTGATATGTTTTTTCTTCACGAATCAGGTTTTTAACAGCATTATTTGCTATCATAATTTCCATTGCGGGGACACGTCCTTTCCCATCTTTTTTCTTTAGAAGTGTTTGAGCCACAACCGCCTGAAGAGTTTCCGATAACATTGATCTAACTTGATTTTGTTGTTCTTTTGGGAACATATCAATAATACGGTCAATGGATTTTGTTGCACTGCTTGTATGAAGAGTAGAAAATACCAGATGCCCTGTTTCAGCAGCAGCTAATGCTAAGGAAACAGTTTCCAAGTCTCTCATCTCACCAACAAGAATTACGTCCGGATCTTCACGGAGAGCAGCCCGAAGTGCGTTTGTAAAAGAAAGAGTATCATGTCCCAATTCTCTTTGATTAAGTAAACTTTGTTTACTTTTATGAACAAATTCTATCGGGTCTTCAATTGTAATAATATGACGTTTTTTATTAACATTAATAAAGTCTATCATTGTCGCTAATGAAGTTGATTTACCGCTTCCTGTTGGACCGGTAAAAAGAATCAAACCTTTTTGTTTTAATGCTAATTTTTTTAAAATATCAGGTAAATGTAATTCTTCAAAAGATAATATTTCATTAGGAATAACCCTGAAGGCACATCCCAAACCATTAATTTGATGAAAAGCATTCACACGAAATCTGACGTCATTACTCAATTTTGTTGAAAAGTCTAATTCTAATCTTTCTTGAAACATTTTCCATTGAGCATCGGTCATAACACTTCTAATTAAATCTTCAACTTCTTGTTTAACAAAAATGGGTAAATTTAGCCGTTTCATTTCACCATGTACTCTAACCATAGGAAATGACCCGGCACTAATGTGGAGGTCAGATGCTCCGGCATCGGATGTAAATTTAAGTAATTCCTGTATTGTCACTATTTGCCTCCGGAATTAACTATTGATTTTCGTTATTTGATTGATCATCCGTATATGAATCAATACCATAACCATGGAATTTAGATTCTTTTACATCATAAAATACTTGAAGTCCTTCTCCACCGGAGAAATCAGCTGTTGAAGTAGCAATAAATTTTTTAGGTGGGTTACCAACGACTTCGAATGTCCAATTTTTAGTAGTTGCATCACCGAGTTGAGCGTCTTTCATCGCATCTTCGATTGAATAATTTTCAGTTGAACCGTATGTTTGACGGTAAACCTGGTAAGCTGTTTTAATTCCGCTTAAAGCTGATTGAGCTTCGGTGGATCTAGCTTGTTCTACATATCTCAAATAAACGGGTACAGCGATAGCGGCTAATATTGCCACAATAATTACTACTACAAGGATTTCAATTAATGTAAATCCCTTTTGATTTGATAAGAATTTTTTCATTCTTATTCCTCCTATAACTTTTTATACCCCCAATTATGCAAATTATGTTCCAATATTAATAAATCTTTTTTATTTTTTATTACAAATTGATTTTCGAGAATTTTCGCTGTAGATTATTCAAAGTAAAAAAAAAAATTTGAAGAAATTAGGCTGATTCAAATTTTATTGACGTAAAAAAGTAAATCAAAAATTTGTAACATATTTTTATTTTTTAAGTTATAAAATAGACATAATCAAAAGATTCAAGGAGATTCAAGAATGAACAAAAGAAATCAATCTATCATTTTTGCCATAATGTTGTTTTTTTCAATTCAACTTTTCGCAAAATTAGTGGACCCGCAAACCGTTATTGCCGAATATGATGGCGGTAAAATTATTAAAAAAGATATTGATAACAGAATTAACAAATTACCACCTATGTACCAAGCCAGATATAAAACCGTGGACGGACAGAAAAAAGTTTTAGACCTTTTGGTTACAGAAAAGTTATTCTATAAAAAAGCTCTTGAGAAAAAATTTGATAAAGACCCTGAAGTAATTCAAGACATTGAAAAAACAGCGGAACCTTATTATACAAAATTATATAAAAAGAAATATATCTCCGACAAAGTTAAAGTCTCAAAAAAACAAATCAAAAAATATTACAAAAAGAACATCAATCAATTTTATGAAAGACCGCTTAATAAAATTTACTATTTAGTAACCAAAAGTGAAAAGAAAAGAGATAAAATTATTGAAGGTTTGAAAAACAAAACAGATTTTTATAAACTTTTAAATAACTATTGTGATAACAATTACGTAATAAATCACAGCGGAATTATTGACGGGATTAGACATAACGGCTACATTCCGGGAGTTGGGAAAGATGCCGTATTAGACAGTTTAATCGCAATCGCTCCTCTTATGGAATGGCAAGGTCCTATCAAAACAGGTGATAATTATAGTTTCTTTAAAGTAACAAAGCGTATCCCCGGACATTCAAGAACTTTAGACGAAGTTACCGAACAAATCAAAATGCGTCTTAAACCTTTAAATGAAAAGAAAATTTATGACAAAGTTTTGAAAAAATTAAAGAAAAAATATAAAGTTACTATAGAAAAATCTTTTATTGATAGCGTTAACTTTATTAACACTCCTAAGACAAAAGATTACAACAGCAAAAAGATAATGCATTCGAAAAAATATCCCAACTTAGATATTACTGTTGCTCAAATTAATGAAGCATTCAATAAAATGCCTGCAAAACGTAAAGCTGATTTAAACAATCCGGGTGCAATCCGATTCTGGATGTATGAATACCTTCATGACAAAGTATTTTATTTTGCTGCAAAAAATGATAAACATATAAATTTAGATAATTCACCTGAATTTCAACAAAGTAAAGTTACCATAATTCTAAGAAAAGCTTATAAAAGTTTAGTTCTTGATTCTTTAAAAGTTAGCGAAGATGAAGCAAAAAAATTCTATGATGAGAACAAAAACCATTTCCTTGTAAAGGGTTACAGAAAAATCCAAGTATTCAAATTTGACTCGGAAAAAGTTGCCAAAAAAGCATTGGCAAAAGTAACAAAAGCTCTAAAGAAAAATGATCTCGCTGAGATTGATAAAGTTGTTGAAACAATGTCTTTATTAAAAGATAATAAAGGTGTTATTGATTATGTTTATCAAAATAATATTGTTCCGGGAATCGGAAAAGACACGGAATTTTCAAAATTAATTTGGAATACGAAAGTCAACGGACTCAGTAAAATATTCTATGATGCAAAATGGAAATATGTTTTTGTTAGAGTTCTTAAAGAAACACCTAATAAATATGCACCTTTTGAAAAGAAAAAAGATTTTTGCGAAAAATCAGTTATGCGTAAAAAATCAATGGATGCGTTCAATAAAATGAAAAGTGATATTGAAAAAGAATTTCACTTAAAAAAATATGAAGATAGATTGAACGTAACCTTAACAGCTAAAGAACTCTATGATATGGCAGTTCAATCCGCCAAAAAACATGATTATGAAAGCACTGTTCGATATTATGATCAAATTATAAAAACATATCAAAATGGAAAAGATGATTACCGAGCACTTTTTATGAAAGCATTTACTCTTTCTGAAAATCTTGATAGAAAAGAAGAAGCTCTTAAAGTTTTCCAAAAATTCTTGAAAAAATTCCATGAAGGTGAATTGAACGAATCCGCAGAATTTATGGTAAAAGACCTTCAAGAAAAAATAAATCAAACTCAAAAAGAAACAGACCAAAAATAACCGTTCCTGCTTAAAACTAAAATGCGATGTGTAGCTACATCGCATTTTTTTATTCCTTAAAAATTAGAACGTTCTAGATTCGTTTTTTTGCCACCACCATTATTGATGTCGCTTTCATTGGAATTTTTGTAGTGTCAAAATTAAAAATATGATTAATTAGAAAATCTTTGAATTTACCTTTTGGTAAAACATCCATCGGAGCGGTTACATATTGTACATTTAAAATCTCAAATCCGTATTTTTCTAACAACTTTACAATTCTTTTCTTTGTGTAAATTCTGGCATTAGAATATTTTTCATGAATACTTTGAGGCAACCAAGAAAAAAAAGGGACTCTGTTCCATTTTAAAAAAGGTAACTTAGCTCCGTGAGTTTCAAAAATCCACCATTTGTTAGGAACGGTTATCGCCAATAAACCATCTTCTTTCAGTGAATCAAAATAAAATTGCAAACCGGATTCATTAGACAAATGTTCAATTACTTCAAAACTGATAATCCTATCAAATTTTCCTATTGGACTATCTTTAACGATATCCATAATTTTAAATTCGCAATTTTCAACACCGTTCTTTTCCTTATAATAATGAAATTCCTCTTCGTGATCTTCGTTAATCTCAACGCCAACACAATTTTTCATCTCATTTGAAAATAAAAACATTGAAGCACCATTTCCACAACCTATATCCAAAAGGCTTAAATCTTTTCCTACAAAATTTGGAATCTGCTTCACAAGTCTAACTCTTCGTAAAACAATTCTATCCTTAAAATCCGCCGGACGACCTTTGAAATGCCCATTTTCTTCAAACAAGCCTTGCGGTATTCTTTCTTTATATCTCATATTTGGTATCCATATTTTTTCCTTAATAATTTAGATAAGATTAAGCTTGAATATAAAAGATATGTGTCAAATATTTTCTCAAGAACAAGAATTTTGGTTCCTGCTCGGTGATGCAATTGTAAAGATTAGAGATTTTTCGTAAGCAAAAATCTGATATGTCCCTCGTTGATAAAACATACTTTATAGCTACAATTTACGAGGGATGCCAGAATTTTTCCAAAACATATTGACACATATTCTACTCTTTTCTATTTCGAATCATGGAAAAAAAAATTGATATTTTAGCAAAAGTACCTCATTCAAGAGGTTTGTACAAATTGTATGATAATGACAAATTGCTATTTGTGGGCATTTCTTCCGATTTAAAAAACAGAATAAAACACTTCTTGGAAATCCCTAATCTTGAAAATCCTGATAAAAAATTAGCTTGGACAAAAAATATCAACAACTTTAAATATGAAACATCTTCATCTCTCTGGCAACTTATTTTAAAGAAAAAAGAGATAATGAAAAATGAATTTCCGATAAATCAATTTCAATATAATTTGCATGATAATTATGTTTATTTAGCGATTAATTTTGAAAATCCGCCCTTTTTGAAAATTACGGATGACACTCAAAACGATTCTTTTTATATTGGACCTTTTCGGGATAGATTTTTTCTTATGGATATTTTAACTATTTTGGAACAACAATTTGGTGCCCCAATTTGTGAGAAAGAAATTGAAAATTGCCAAAAACATAATCAAGGTTTATGTAAAGGATTTTGTCTTTCCGACAAATCAGTTTTCAAAGAATTTGTTATTAATTTTATTTTATCAAAACCGGATAAAGAAATCAAGAAATTAGAAACTCAATTTGATAAATTTGAAGAAGAGCTCGAATTTGAAAAATCAGATGAACTGAAAATTATTCTTAAAAAATTAAATAAGTTCTATTCTTTGCTGGAAGGACTTATTCTTTCCAAACAACTTCAATATACTTGGATTGAACAAAACAAAAAATATGAAGTTGAACGAGGAAAATTGCTGAAAATTTCTTCTAACCAAATTGTACTTGATGAGTTCAACCCCAAAACAATCGAATTTAGACCAAACGAAATTATCGCTTATGAAAAATCTGATATTGATGAAGCTCTGATTATTTATGAGCATCTGAAAAAATCATTTCCAAACGAAATTAACAAACTATTTATCGAAGCAAAAAAATATATCTTAACCAAAATTATGGAGGATTGATGAATAAATTACAAGATTTAGAGATCGTAAAACAAACTTATTCCGGAAAAGTTAGAGACATTTATGACCTCGGAGACAAATTATTAATTGTAACTTCCGATCGAATATCTGCATTTGACTGCGTTTTCCCAAATACCATTCCTAATAAAGGAAAAATTTTAAATCAAATTTCCGTTTTCTTTTTCAAAGCTACAAAAGATATTATACCTAATCATTTTATTACTGATAATGTAGATGAATATCCTGAGGAATTTAAAGAATTTGAAGATGAGTTAAAAGACAGAAGTATGCTTGTAAAAAAATCAAGAGTTATCCCTTATGAATCAATTGTCCGCGGATATATTACCGGTTCTGCCTGGAAAGAATATCAAAGAAGTAAAACAGTTGGTGGAATAATTCAAGATTCTAATTTAGAAGAAAGTCAGAAATTTCCACAACCTTTATTTACGCCTTCAACAAAAGCTGAATCCGGTCATGATGAGAATATTTCTTTTGAAGAAATGAAAAAAAGAATGGATTCATATTTAGCTGATGAAATTAAAAAAGTTTCCCTTGCATTATATAACTTTGCGCATGATTATTTATTTTCTAAAGATATCATTTTAGCCGATACTAAATTTGAATTTGGTACTTATGAAGGAAAATTGATTCTTATTGATGAAGTTCTCACTCCTGATTCTTCAAGATTTTGGGATAAAAATGAATATCATCTCGGAACTACTTTAAAAAGTTATGATAAACAATATATCAGAGATTTTATTTCAAATTCAGATTGGGATAAAAATCCGCCCGCTCCGGAACTCCCTCAAGATATTATTGAAAAAACTTACAAAAAATACTATAATGCCTATAAAATAATTTGCGGAGAAAACACTAAATCATGGTAAAAAGAATTTTAATTGTAGATGATGAAGTAGATGTAACAGACTTCTTAAGATATGAATTGGAAGATTATAATCCTAATTGGGAACTTATCTCAATTAATTCCGGATTAAAAGCATTACAATTCATTATGGAAGATAAAGTAGATCTTTTACTAACCGACATCGCCATGCCTGATATGGATGGTTATGAACTATACTCCAGAACAAAAGAAATCAGACCTAATTTGCCAATTATTATGATGACCGGTTTTGGCTACGATCCAAATCATGCGGTGGTAAAATCCCGAAAAAAGGGACTAAAAGATATCGTTTTTAAGCCTTTTAATATGGTTGAACTATTTACCTTAATAAGTACAAGACTGTCTGAAAATAAATAATTTACCCTCGTAATGCGATCATTAATCTTAATAATTTTGATTTTTATCCCATTACGAGGTTTTGCTTTTAATTATACAAAAGATAATATTCACATTGTTTCTGCAAATAAAGATTCTTTAATTGCCAAAAAAATTGTTACTTTCTTAAAAACAGATATTGATAATTTCCAAAAAAAAATAGGGTCTTATCCGGATTTAAAAACAAATATTTATGTCGCATCCAATAATCAAGATTATCGAAATCTTAATAAAAAATTCTCCAAAAAAATCGTGGAATTCAGTCAGGCTTTCTATTCAAAATCCAACAACTGCATTTACATTCACAGCCCAAAATATTTCAAAACAATAAAGAATTTGCGGATAACTCTTCTTCATGAATACATTCATTCTTTTGTTAATCACTTTTGGAAAAATGCTCCCCTTTGGTTTCATGAAGGAATGGCAGTGTCTTTTTCTAAAAATTCGACAGGTATAAAAGAATTTTATCTTGTGTTGTCAATATTCAATGATAAAAAATTATCTCTTAAAGATATGGAAAAATCTTACCCGAAAACTAAAACGGAATGGATTATTTTTTATGAAAAAGCAGCCTTAACTATTGAATATCTTTCTCATCATTATAAACATCAATTTAATAATTTCATTGATCACGCACAGGCAAACGGAAATTTTTATTTTGATTTTGATAACGCCTTTAACCTTACCCAAAAGCAATTTGAGAATGATTTCCATAACTATTTAAAACGATTTGTTATTGGAGCTTTTTTCATCGGCATTTCCAGTGTTTTGTGGGGAATAATACCACTTGGATTACTCATTGCTTGGATAAGAAAAAAAGTAATTAACAGAAAAATATATAAAAATTGGGAAGCTCAGGAATTTATAACTTTAGAAAAATCCGACCTTTCCGAAAAAAATACAAGATTAGAATAAAGAATTACTTTACAAAGTTATTTTAAATAACTTTTTGTAAATAAAAAATTCGTAAAGATTTAAGAGGTGAATACATGGTCAATTCAATAAAATGGATGATGGTAAAAAATGACCCGGAAAAATTAATAACTCTCTATGAAAAGGACACTCAATCGAGAGCCCAAATAATTGATCGGCTTTTGGAATTGAACGAAAAAGAAAAATTAATCCACCTTGCATCAACTGATTCCAGATATAGAGGAAAAATTCTTGATATGTTAGAAGAAAATAAAATGCTCACAATTGAAGATACAATGTTCATCCTCACTTGGCTAAATCCTTCCCAAACTCAAAATGAATTTTTAAAGATGGTTACATCTAAATATCAGAATCAGGATTTAAGAAAAATTGTCAGCAATACAAATATTAATTCAATCGCACGCACAACCATTAAGAAATTTTTAGAAAAAAACGATAAACTTTTCAACAATAAAATCAGCAAAAACTACCTTAAACTTCAGATGATTTTAGATGAATCAAAAGATAACTTTGAAGTTCAAGAAGTTTCGAATGATTTTAACTCCTCAAAATCAATTAAAGAAAATATCACCGATTATATGTTGAAAAGAAATGATTTGGATTTTAAAACCGAATATTTATTGATAAAAAATATCCTAATCGAAGGATTAAAAAATTCAAGAGAAGACTTTAATTCCGCTCTTTCAATTCTAAGTATTTCTAAATTAGATAATAACTATAAAACCCAGATTTTAAAAGAAATTGATTCTCCTGAATTATACTTTTTTGACAACTTCCAGATTATTACTCAAAATACGGGAATCCCATTTGATTCTTACAAAAAATTTCTATCGGAAAACAATATTAGTTTTTGGATAAAAAAATTATTCGCAGTTCATTATATTTCTGAATTTGTTTTTTTATACACAAATTACAATCAATTCAAATGGTTAGAAAATTACGTCAGATATTATCCGATTAAAAATATCGGAATGATGAAAGAATATGTCGGAACTTATTACATGACTAATAATTTCGGATTTAAATTGTTGGATATTATTATTGATCCGGTTTTAACAAAAAATTTAATTAAAAGTAGTGAAGAAATCCAATCCTATCTTTTGGCAAATATTGATTCGGATATTTTACCGATTGAGAATTATTTAAAAGCACTTTTACTTATTGGCGGAGAAAGTAATTATAAATTTTTCGCTAAAATCCTGAATATGCAAGTTGTCAAAAATATCGAACAAACTAAAAAAGATATTGAAAATAATTATTTAGAATTAAAAAAGAAAATTGATGATATTAGCGAATTAAAAGAGCTTATTAAAAATGAAATTGAAGAAAAATCAAACCTTATCTCAGAAAAAAATTATAATAAAGTTGCAAGGCTTTATTTTGGAACAATCACTAATACAGAAATTATTTTACCTCAAATTAAATCAAATTTGCGTGCCCATATTCCTAATTTAGAAAGATTCAGATTCCAAACCGATGAAAATGGGAAAATCCTTCTTTGCCGATATATCGGAGATTTGGATTTATACGACTACCAATACATATTAACAAATTTTATTGAAGAAAAAAGCTCACCAAAATTAGAAGTTAGTGCAGTGTTAGCTTTAATAAAATTAGGAAAATCGGAAGGTTGGGATAAAATTAATTCCATGTCAAAATCTACCAATATTAAAATTAAAGAATTGGTTGCCGATTCAATGAAAATTTTGCATCAACAAATTGATCAAGAGGCTATTACAAAATTAGCTTTAGATAAAAATTATAGTGTTGTAAAAAACGCTTTGGAAACAATTATTACTCTTCCTAACAAATTAGCTATCTCAATTTTTAAAGTATTAGTTGAAAAATCAACCTATATTTTCCGCCCGCTTATTGCAGAATATCTTGGAAAATTAGGAATCAAACCTTGTTTGCCACTATTGGTGGAATTAATTCAAGAAGACAATTTTAATGTAATTTTAGCTGTCCTAAAAGCTTTACGTGAAATAAAACATCCTCTCAGTTACCAGATTGCCAAAAATATAAATACCAAAAAAAGATATATCCTCGATATAGAAAAAATGGTTACTTTGATTACTCTCGGACATACAGAATATTGGGACAGATTAGAAAAGTTATCCAATCTTAATGACAATTCCGTTAAACTTTTGGCAAAATTAAAAATGATAAAACTGGCAACCGTAAGCAAAATTGATATTTTACAAAATCTTGTAAACGATTCCAATCCTTTAATTACGACTCTTGCTTCGAGTAAAATTTATAATTATTTCCCTGAAGAAGGAAAAAATCTATTAGATAAATTTTTAGTCCACGGCAATAATCTTCATCATTATTATATTACTTTTTGGATGAAAAATCTTGATTTTGCAAAAGTTAAAAACAAATTAGCAAAATTATTCGGCGAACAAAGTTATAAGGTGAAAACCATTGTAGCCATAGTTTTAGCGGAAAAAGGCATTCAAAATTATCTAAACACAGTAGAAAAAAATATTATCAATCTTGATGATATTGAACATCTGCAAATATTAGAAACAATCAACGATTATCCTTCTAAAAAAGCAATTCCTCTTCTCGAAAAAATAGCTCTCTTCCAAAACCATAAATCTTTAAAATTCATCGTAGAAATCTGTAAAAAATTAAATTGGGAAGATATTAAAGAAATGTATATGAGATTATGGGAAAAAAGTGAACCGCTTTCAAGAATGATTTTAGCAAGATTATTTTCTTATTTGGATGATGAGAATATCGTTAGCTTCATAAAAAAAGAAATAAAAATCCAACCGGAAACTGTTACTTCAGAATTAGCATTTGCTTTAATTGTTAACGGAGATGAGTCAGGTTGGGATTATTTCAATGAAATAATCAATAACAAAAAATTAGTTTTTAAAATTCAGGCAATAGAAAATATCGCCAAATTCAAAACAGTTGATGCCCTTAATAAATTAAAAAAGTACATTTTAACACCTAACCTTGATATTCAAATAGCAGTAATTAAAGCTGTTGGGGAAATGCATTTGAAAGAAGGCGTGAAATTCTTGAAAAAATATATAGATCATGATAGCCCTAAAATAAGAATAAGCGTCGCAAATGCTCTCGGTGAAATTCCTTATCAAGAATCTTTAGATTTATTAAAATATATCTCCAACGACAAAGATGAATATGTTAAAATGAGTATTGAAATGGCAATGGAAAAAATATTAAACCCTCGTCAAAAAATTGATACTGATATTAAAGATTTATTTGATTCCGTGATGTATGAAACGGAATGGAAAATAGATAAAAACCTATTTGAGCAATATTTTAATCTTTTCTCTCGTGATTATAAAAACTGTAAAATTTATGACTTGGATTATTTCGCTGATAAAATAATTTTAACCGAATCGGAAATCAATGAACGTAAAGAAGAAATTAATAAAAAACTAACCGGTATTCTTACCGGAAGTACCGATATTGATGAAATTGTAAAAGCTAAAGAAAAAGCAAATAGCGACATTTCTAAATTGGCAAGTATTAAAGAATTAATTAATTCCATATTAAATATTAAAGATAAAGACCTTAATCCGCAAACGTTAAAATTAATTGACGAATTAATGGATACAGGCAATAAAAATATCCTACAAGCAATAATTCTTGTGGCAACAAAATCCAGCAATAAAAAATGGCTATCGGTAATCGAGAAATATGTCGATGAATATTATTTGGAAAAAGATGCAGATTTAATTATCAGTTCTCTGATAAATAAAATCAGCTCTAGGATTCTTAATATTTTAATCAAAATCGGAGACAACGAACGAGCAAGATTCTATATTCTCTACACTTATAATTATCTGATTATTCATAATGACTTGATCTCTTTTTCAGATTTAAGAAACTTAAAAAAGATGATTAAAACGTCTGAATACTCAACAAATTACAAAAATATGATTTCTTATATTATTAGAAATTTAATGGAGAATTTACTTTAAATGAAAGAACTTGATCGACTTGTAAACATCATCAAAGAATTAAGAAATCCTAAAACAGGTTGCCCGTGGGATATCAAACAAACGTCAAAATCTTTAATCCCGAATTTTATCGAAGAATTATACGAAACCGTAGAAGCCATCGAATCAGGTAACAATACTGATTTAAAAGAAGAATTAGGCGATTTGTTGATGCATATTATTATGCAAATTGAAATTGCTAATGAAAAATCCGAAATGACTCTCGAAGAAATTTTGGATGGAATTTCGGATAAATTAGTGTTGAGACATCCTCATATTTTCGGTGATAAACAAAATCTATCGGTTGAAGAAATTAAAGTTAATTGGGAAAAAATAAAAAATCTGAAAGAAAAAAAATCGCGAGATTCTGTTTTAGAAGGAATCCCGATGAAAATGCCGGCAATAATTGTAGCTCAAAGAATTCAAGAAAAAGCTGCTTCTGTTGGATTTGATTGGAAAACTTTGGAACCGGTTTTTGATAAAATTGAGGAAGAAATCCAAGAATGTAAAAAAGCCATTAAGAATAAAGATCATGATAATATTGAAGAAGAAATCGGCGATATCTTATTTTCTGTAATTAATTTAAGCAGAAAGCTTGATATTGATGCCGAAACAGCATTACGAAGAACAATCAATAAATTTAATTCAAGATTCCAATTTGTTGAAAAAAATCTAAAAAATGAAGGAAAAAATATTTATGAAACCAGTTTGGAAGAAATGGACAAACTTTGGGAAATGGCAAAAAAAGAAAAATCTGAATAGCGATTTACTCTTAAAATTATATTTCATTCTAGGAAGCTTATTAATCTTCTTAATGATGATTTTATATTCTAATAACATCATCTCGGTTGCGAAGAATGAAAGTAAAATGGTACCTAACCTAATTGCCAATTTCATTCAACATTCAACTGAAGATAATTTTGATGAAATTTTGGTACAATATATTTTAGAAGAAGTAATCCAAAAAGTTGACTATCCTTTGATTGTTACCGATGCCGACAACCGACCTCTTTATTGGAAAAATCTTGATATCCCTGAAAATGTAGAACTATCTGCTTTGACTAAAGAAGAAAAAGCAAAACTTTATTATGAACTAAAAAAGATGCGAAAAAAACATTGGGTAATACCTCTGCGATACACAAAAAGAAATTCTAAAATACTGGGCTATACCTATTTCAGCGAATCAGCATCTATTCGTTTACTCAAATTTTTACCTTATTTGGTTGGGATTAGCTTTTTGCTTTTTATTCTTTTAGGAATTTACGGTTTGATTTTAAAAAAACGTCAGGAAAAAAATCAATTATGGATTGGATTGGCTAAAGAAACCGCTCACCAATTCGGAACACCCATAACTTCACTGATCGGTTGGATTGATATCCTCAAATTAAAAATTAATTCCGCTGAAATAGACGAAAAAGAAAGCTTTGATATGATGTTAAATCAAATGGCGATAGATGTTGAACAGTTGAAAAAAGTTGCCTCAAGATTTGGCAAAGTAGGTTCAACTATAAAATTAGTTGATACGGATATTGTCAAAGTGCTTGATGAAACCGTCGAATATTATAAATTGAGAACGCCAACACTTACAAACAAAATTAATCTCTACTTCATTACAAAAATGAAAGAAAAAATAATAAAAATAGATGAAGAACTTTTCAAATGGGCAATTGAGAATCTAATTAAAAATGCTATCGATGCGATGCAATTAAAAGGTGGAAATATAATTGTAACACTCTTGCAAGATGAGGAAAATATCGACATACTTGTCAAAGATGAAGGGAAAGGAATGCCCAAAAAAATGTTCAATAGCGTATTTAATCCGGGAATTACAACTAAAAAAAGAGGCTGGGGTTTAGGATTAAGTTTGTCTAAAAGAATTATTGAAGAATATCATAATGGAAAGATAAAAGTTTTGGAAAGTACTATCGGAGAAGGAACAACATTTGAAATAGAAATTCCGGAGAATTTATGATTATTTTATCCAAAGAAGAAATGCGAAAAGCAGACTCCCTCACAATAAATAAAATTGGAATTCCCGGTTCAATATTGATGGAAAATGCCGGGAAATCTTGTGCTAATCTAATTTTAGAAAAATATTCTCTTGATAATAAAATCCTCGTTTTTTGCGGAAATGGCAATAATGGCGGTGATGGTTTTGTAATTTCACGTTGGTTATTCCAAAAAGGATATTCTGTAAAAATCATTGTTATTGGTAACCCGGATTTGATGAGTCAGGAAACTAAAGACAATTACATTTTGACACAAAATTTAGAAATCCCAACAATTAATTTCAAGAATATAAAAGACATCTCAAATCTGATTGATAAATTTAATATTGCCATTGATGCAATTTTCGGAATAGGATTTCATGGAAAAGTAAAAGAACCGTATTTATCTATTTTCAAAGCAATTAATGAATCTTCACTAACAAAAATTTCTATCGATATTGCCAGTGGAATCAATTCAAATTCCGGTAAAATTGATACTGCCATAAAAGCAAATCAAACCTTCACCATCGCTTATCCGAAATACGGTCAGTTAATTGGAAAAGGACGAGAATACAGTGGAGAAATTTCTGTTATCGATATTGGAATTCCTAAAAAAATAATTGCTGAGATTCAACCTAAAGGCAGATTAATCTCCGAGATTTCCCTTCCAAAAAGAAATCAATTTTCGCACAAAGGAGTGTTTGGAAAAATTGGACTGATTGCCGGATCTCCCGGATATTCCGGAGCTGGAATTATGGCTTGTAAAAGTGCTTTAAAATCCGGAGCAGGTTTGGTTACCTTGATTCATCCCAAGGAAATGAGTATGATTTTTGAAACTCAACTTCTCGAAGCAATGACTTTTGGATATTCTGAAAAAAATTATCTTTCAGAAATTAGAAACAAAATCTCCGGAATGGATGCAATTCTTATCGGACCGGGATTGGGTACTTCGCAAACCGCTCTAAATATTTTGAAAATGCTTTTAGATGATTGGAAAAAGCCGCTGGTTATTGATGCGGACGGCATTAATCTTCTTTCTCAAAACAAAAATTTGTTAGATTTATTAGCTGTCAAAGATGTTGTTCTCACACCCCACATTGGAGAATTTTCCCGTTTAATGGGAAAAAAAATTTCAGAAATTAACGACAATCCTATTCAAAATATAAAAGAATTTTATGATAAATATCGTATTCCGGTTTTATTAAAATCTTTCACTTCTATCTTTTATGACGAAGATTCTCTAATTTTCAATACTTCAGGTAATGATTCTCTTTCAACCGGTGGAAGCGGAGACGTTCTCGCAGGGATAATCACTTCACTTTTGGGACAGAAAATGTCGCTAAAAAATGCTACAATCAACGCTTCATTAATTTTGGGAAAAACAGCCGAATTTGTCTCAAAAAAAATGAATTCAACTCGAAAGGTTTTGCCATCTGATATAATTGAAAATTTACTAATTTAACTTTTTACAAGAAGGGATTTATGAAAAATGGGTTTATTTTAATATTATTTTTACTAACTTTTAATTTACTTTTTGCCTCATTAAAAATCAATGAATTATGTTATGATCCAGCCGGAAGCGATTCAGGTAAAGAATGGATTGAAATCATAAATCCAACTCAAGAAACCGTTCAACTTTTAGGATGGAAAATTCAGGCAGGCGGGACTCAATTTAACAATGTTTTTACCTTTTCTGAAAATTACGATATTGGAGCCGGTCAAATTTGTCTAATCGGAGAAAGTGAGATTACAAATGCGGATATTATCGCCGATCTAAATTTCCAAAATGGCGGCTCGGCAACCGATGGAGTTCGCCTCGTTTCACCTGATGAAAATTATACAGACACGGTTCTTTATGATGAACCAAATACCAATAATCTGGTTGATGATTCCGGTAATATCGCCACGGAATTTTGTCCTGATGTTGCTCAAGGTCATTCTTTGGCTCGAGTTGAAAATGGTTTTGATACCAATTCCGCACAGGATTTTTTCGATTGTTATACACCTACCCCGGGTGGAACAAATTTATTTTCTATCGACCTTATTTTCAGCAGTTTACATCTGTCTTACCAAAATGAATCATTGATGATAACAGCTGTTGTACACAACTTATCCACATTGACAGTGGATAAAGATTCGGTTAACATTTCCTTTTATAATGGAGAAAACCTTTTAAAAACAGATTTTTTAGACTCGATCCCTCCCAATGATTCTCTGATTTATTCCACTGATTTGGATTGGTCGGAATCCGGGTATTTTATCATTACCGGTATGATAGATTTTGCAAATGATGGTAATTCCGCCAACAACCTCAAAACAGCTTCTTTTCTTTCTGAAAATTCCAAAATAAAATTTAATGAAATAATGTTCGCTCCATCTTCTTCCAATTCCGAATGGATTGAAATTTCTTCCAATTTAACTGATTCTAAAACCTATCCTAATATCTGGAAAATTGTCGATGAAAGTAATGGTGAAATCAATTTTGAAAACTCTCTTAATAATGGATATTTTGTGATTTGCGAAGATTCTTTGGAATTTATTTCAAGCTTTCCAAATTGTGATAAATCAAAAATTATTTCCGGAAAATCTTGGACAGCTTTGAACAATAGCTCTGAAAAATTATGGATAAAAGATAAATACAACACTGTTTTTGATTCCTGTTTTTATGAAAATAATACCTACGAAAACGATGTTTCTCTTGAACGAATTTCTGTTAACTTCCCGGATTGGGATTATTCAATTTCAACAAACGGAGCTACACCCGGAGAACGAAATTCTATTGCCAAACAAGATTACGATCTAAAAATAGATTCTGTTAAAACACTGGTATCGGACGATAAAGTTGAGCATCATATCTTTATCCAAAATGCCGGACTTTATCAAATTGAAAACGCTGAATTAATTGTTACCCAAAAAGATACTTCTGAAAATTTAGCTACAATTTATTCTGAAAATATATCTTTGGAAGAAAATAACGAAATCTCCTTTGAATCGGAAAAGCCAAATTCCGGCTATTATCTTTATCATTATAAAATATTAAATAATCTTGATGAAAATCCTGATAATAATGATGAAAAAGAACAGCTCGCTTTTAACTATTTACCGGTGGTGATAAACGAAATTATGAGCAATCCGAATTCTGATTGTCCGGAATGGATTGAAATAAAATGGAATAGTTTTTTTGAAGAATTCTCAACACTAAATTTTACAACTTTGACGAAAAGTATTTCTATCCAAAAATCAAATTCACCTTTCGTCATTCTCACTTCATCAAAAGAAGATTCTTTAAGTTTGAGAGAAATAACGGATGTTCCAATTTATACGGGATTACCTGCTTTATCAAATTCCGGACAAGAGTTATCGCTCGATTTTAAAAATCAAAATGTGGAAAATTTTACTTACCTCGATAATTGTCCAAAAGGAAAAAGTTTGGAAAGAATACAATCAACTCAACCGGCTTTTTCAAATAATTGGAGTGCTTCAATTTCAGATTTCGGTTCAACTTGCGGAAAAGAAAATAGCCTTTATATTCAGGAAATTCCGAAAAAAACAAGTTTGCAAATTACCCCCAATCCCTTTAATCCGAAAATAGGCGAGGTAACATCTATAAATTATAAAATACCGGAAAGATTGGCTGAAATAAATTGTAAGATTTTTGATTTGCGAGGACGTTTAATTCGACATTTGGTAAATCAAGAAATCCTTTCTTCGACAGGTTCAATAATTTGGAATGGTAAAGATAAAAATAATAAATATGCAAAAACAGGTATTTATATTCTTCTTATAAATGCCGTTTCTACAAACGAAAAACAATACAAATCTAAAGGTACAATCGTTATAACTTTTTAGGAGGAAATATGTATGGAAACGCAATATCTTATGCTTTGAACGGAATCGATGCCGTACAAATCCAAGTAGAATCTGATATAAAAGGCGGTTTATCAAAATTTAATATCGTCGGCTTGCCTTCAAATTCTATCAAAGAAAGTAGAGATCGAGTTTCGGCCGCTATAAAAAATTCAGGATTTAGATTTTCAACCCACCAATATACCGTAAATCTCGCTCCGGCTGATTTGAGAAAAGAAGGTGTCGCAATGGATTTACCAATCGCAATTTCTCTTTTATCAGCATCTAATCAAATCAGCTCAGAAAAATTATCCAAAATCGCCCTCGTCGGAGAGTTGGCTTTAGATGGAGCTTTACGTCCGGTAAAAGGAATTTTGCCAATCGCAGTTGCAGCTTGGAAAGATAAATTGGAAGGATTAATTGTACCTCTTGAAAATGCCGAAGAAGCCGGAATTATTGAAGATTTGAATATCTTTCCGGTAAGTTCACTCAATGAAGCAATTGAATTTTTGGAAGGATATTTGGCTATAAAACCTCACAAAGTTGATAAGAAAAAAGTCTTCCAAAATATTGAAAATAATCAAATTGATATGTTTGATGTTAAAGGGCAATTCCAAGTAAAAAGAGCTTTGGAAGTTGCTGCTGCCGGAAGTCATAATGTCCTGATGATCGGACCTCCCGGTTCCGGAAAAACAATGCTCGCCAGAAGAATGCCGACTATTTTACCAAACATGACGATTGAGGAAGCTCTGGAAAGTACGAAAATCCATTCTGTCAGTGGTTTAATGTCCAGTGTAAAATCAGGAATTTTGACAATCAGGCCTTTTAGATCTCCTCATCATACAATTAGTGATGTTGCTTTAATTGGCGGTGGAAGTTACCCGAAACCCGGCGAAGTTTCCTTAGCTCACAACGGAATTTTATTTTTGGATGAGTTACCGGAATTTAAAAAAACAGTTTTGGAAGTAATGCGACAACCTTTGGAAGACGGGACAGTTACTATATCTCGGGCTACCCAATCTCTCGCCTTTCCGGCAAAATTTATGCTCATCGCTTCGATGAATCCTTGTCCCTGCGGATATTACGGATATGATATTCCCGGACATCAATGTACTTGTAATTTGGCACAAATCCAAAGATATCGTTCACATATTTCAGGACCGCTCTTAGATAGAATTGATATTCAAGTAGAAGTAAACGCAGTAAAACACGAAGATTTAAGTTCGATGCCAACAGGCGAAAAATCTGCCGATATAAAACGAAGAGTCGATCAAGCTCGAAAAATCCAACTTGAAAGATTCCAAAAAGAAGGGATTTTCAGCAATTCTCAAATGTCACCAAAATTAATTAGAAAATATTGTCAGCTGGATAAAGATGGCAATAACCTTCTCAAAATTGCTATGGAGAAAAAAGGATTATCCGCCCGAGCTTACGACAGAATTCTCAAAGTCGCCCGTACGATTGCAGATTTGGATAATAGTGAGGAAATTAATTCAAAACACATCAGCGAAGCTGTTCAATATAGAAGTTTGGATGGAACCGGTATTTCTTAAAATATACAGAACTGAATAAATTTTTCACAAATTTTCATGAACACAAAATGAAGAGACAAGGTATATCTTGTCTCTTATTATGCTACATCAAGCTATTGTTATTTATTGCATTTTACGTAAAACAATTGCTACTCCTGTTTGATTTTCCGGTCGCATTTAACCATTTCAACCATTTTCCCAAATCCCACCATTTCCACCAATTCAACTAATCCCATCAATTTCCCCAACACCTGTGTCGTGATTCTCAAATAAATATAGAAAATTTCTTGCAAGAAAATAACGCTAAATATTTATTGATAAAATAATTAAATGGAGGTTTCCATGAAATTGGAAGGAAAAGTTGTCATAGCTCAAGGAGGCGGACCGACAGCTGTAATTAACCAATCACTGGTTGGAGCAGCATTGGAAGCTAGAAAATTTACACAAGTGTCAAAAGTTTATGGTGCTGTTCATGGAGTCCAAGGAATAGTTAACGAAGATTTTTTAGACTTAACTCAGGAAACAACCCATAATCTCGAACAAGTTGCCATAACTCCGTCATCATCATTATTATCAACAAGAGATAAACCGGACAAAAAATATTGTCATGAAATTTTCAAAGTATTAAAAGCACATAACGTAAGATATTTCTATTATATTGGAGGAAATGATTCATCCGATACAGTTCGAATCGTTAATGAAGAAGCTAATTCTTCCGGTTATGAATTTAGGGCAATTCATATTCCTAAAACAATTGATAATGATCTTGTTTTAAATGATCACACACCGGGATTTGGTTCGGCAGCGAGATTTGTAGCTCAAGCTTTTATGGGTGCAAATTTGGATAATCGAGCTTTACCGGGAGTTTATATTGGAGTTGTAATGGGAAGACACGCAGGTTTTTTAACAGCAGCTGCCAGTATTGCTCGTAAATATCCTGATGATGGACCTCATCTTATTTATTTACCGGAAAGAGTTTTTAATCTTGATAAATTTCTAAAAGACGTTAAGCAAACTTATGAAAGATATGGACGATGTGTTATTGCCATTTCTGAAGGAATTAAAGGCAAAGACGGGCTTCCGATTATTACCAAATTAGTAAAAAACATTGAGCACGATGCTCATGGAAATATTCAGTTATCAGGAACCGGAGCTTTAGGTGATTTATTAGCTAAAGAAATCCGCGACAAATTAAAAATCAAACGCGTTAGATCCGATACATTCGGTTACCTTCAAAGATCATTTTTGGGATGTGTTTCCGATGTTGATCAGCATGAAGCGAGAGAAGTCGGAGAAAAAGCAGCTCATTTTTCTATTTGGCATAATATGGACGGTTCAATTGCCATAAAGAGAATCGGTTATTATTCAGTTGATTACGAATTACTACCTCTCGGAGCAGTTGCCGGCAAAACAAAAGTTATGCCTGATAATTTTATTAATGCGGAAGGCAACAATATTACCGATGACTTTATATATTATGTCCGACCTTTATTAGGTTCAGGATTACCTTTTGCACATAGAATTAGAGCTCCAAAAGTGGACAAGATTCTGAATAATGGATAAAATTTAGAATATTCTTCTCAAATAAAGAGAAAAATCTTGATTAAATATACTTTGATAAAAAATTAACATTGTAAATTAAAATTAAAAAAAAGGGAGTTTTTATGGGAATAAAAACATTTCCCGGAGGAATTCATCCTCACGATTACAAAGAATTTTCTAAAGACGCTAAAATTGAGGAAATGATAATACCACAAAAAGTTGTTATTCATTTATCTCAACATATTGGTGCTCCAGCAAAACCAATTGTAAAAGTGGGAGATTTAGTTCTTGCCGGACAAAAAATTGCCGAACCGGGTGGCTTTGTATCTATTCCGATGCATTCATCTATTTCCGGTAAAGTTACCAAAATTGATAAATATCCGCACCCAAATGGTTCTGAACAGATGGGAATTGAAATTACTTCCGACGGTAAAGACGAATGGGTGGAATTAGTTGATGAAAAAGATTATATGAATCTTTCAAATGATGAGATAAAAAAACGCATCCAAGAAGCAGGTGTTTGCGGAATGGGTGGAGCAGGATTTCCTACTCACGTAAAATTATCTCCTCCAAAAGAAAATCCAATTGACACTGTAATTCTTAACGGAGTTGAATGTGAACCTTTTTTAACTGCCGATTATCGACTTATGCTTGAAGAAGCTGATAAAATAATTAACGGTCTTCAAATAATTATGAAAGTCGTAAATGCCAAAAACGGTTATATCGGAATTGAGTTAAACAAACCTGATGCAATCAAATTGATGAAAGATAAAGTTAAATCCCTTCCTAATATTGAAGTTGTTTCCTTAAAAATGAAATATCCTCAAGGAGCGGAGAAACAATTAATTTATGCAACAACCAAAAGAAAAGTCCCCAACAAAGGCGGTTTACCAATGCATGTTGGTGTTGTTGTTCAAAATGTCGCTTCTGCAGCCTCAATTTATGAAGCGGTGAGATTTAAAAAACCGTTAATCGAAAGAATTATTTCAGTTACCGGATCTATTGTTAAAAATCCAAAAAATCTCAAATCAAGAATCGGTACAATGTATTCTGATTTATTAGATAGTTGTGATGGTGTTACTGAAGATATAGGTAAAGCTATTTCCGGTGGTCCAATGATGGGATTTGCTATCTCAACCTTAGATACCCCAATGACAAAAGGAAGTTCCGGACTTTTATTATTTGATAAAAAAATGGCTCGCGTTGATGAGGAACATACTTGTTTGAGATGTGGACGTTGTGTAGATGTGTGTCCCCTAAACCTTGTCCCAAGTTTCATTGCAAACGGAGTAAAATATAATGACTGGGATCTTGCTGAAAAAGCAGGAGTGATGGATTGTATGAAATGCGGCAGTTGCGTTTATGTGTGTCCCGCTCATATCAAACTTGTTCAATGGATTGATATTGGCAAAAATGTTGTCGGTGCCAAAATCCGAGCAAGAAAGAAATAACCGATATCTAAGGAGATTTTATGAATAATAAATACATAGTTTCAGCTGCTCCTCATTTACACGAGAAGATATCAGTTTCTTCAGTGATGTGGCAAGTAGTTGCAGCTCTTTTACCGGCGTTGTTTGCCAGTGTTTATTTCTTTGGCATTCAAGCACTTTTGTTAACCCTTTATTCAGTTACGGCAGCAGTTGCAACTGAAGCTTTAATCCAAAAATTACGCAAAGTTGAAATTACTGTTTCCGATGGCAGTGCTGTTGTAACCGGTATTCTTTTGGCTTTCAATATCAATGCAGGCTCACCATGGTGGTTACCGGTAGTTGGTTCTGTTTTTGCAATTGCAATCGGTAAACAAGTTTTTGGCGGTTTAGGAAATAATCCTTTAAACCCGGCTTTACTCGGTAGAGCATTTTTAATGGCATCTTGGCCTACTTTAATGACTCATTGGAGTATTAATAACCAACATTCAATAAATGGCTTAAATGCTAACATTGCAGCCGGAAGTCAAAAAGCAATGAGCTTAATTTCTTCAGCAACTCCCCTCGGTGTTGAAAAAGCGTTAAGAGATTCTAATTTTGTAAATTCTCTTACAGATAATATTCATGCCAGTCATCAAATAGCTGATGGAATATTCAATCAATTTTCCTCATGGGGAGCAATCAGTAACGTATTTTTCGGAAATGTTGGTGGTTGTCTCGGAGAAGTTTCGGCAGCAGCTTTACTTCTCGGTGCAGCTTGGCTTGCTTATAAACACATTATTGAATGGAGAATTCCGGTTAGTTATATTGGAACAGTTTATGTTTTGATTTATATTTTCGGTGGAAATAACGGTCTTTTCTCAGCATCGTTATTATTGCCGGTCTTCCATATTTTTGCAGGTGGAATCATTTTAGGTGCCTTTTTTATGGCAACTGATATGGTTACTTCTCCGGTTACAAAAAAAGGAAGAATTATTTTTGGAATAGGTTTAGGCATTTTAACCGTAACTATCAGATTAGTTGGTGGTTATCCGGAAGGTGTTTCCTATTCAATATTATTAATGAATATTGTTGTACCGCTAATTGACAGAGCAACAATGCCGAAAGCATTCGGGGAGGCAAAAGCATGAAAGAATATATAAGATTTTCTCTGGTGCTTTTTGTTATTGCCGGATTAGCCAGCGGTATTTTGGCATACGTTAATAGCATTTCAAGCCCAATCATTGCAGATAATCAAAAGAAAGCGGAAATTTTAGCCCGTAAATCTGTTCTTCCTGAAGCATCAGATTTTACTGAAAAAAATTTAGATAATTTCAAATATTTCGTTGGAATTGACAAAAATAAAAAATCTGTCGGTTATACTTTTATTGCTTACGGACCCGGTTACAGCAGTACTGTTCAAACAATGGTCGGTGTTAAACCTGATTTGTCAATTGAGAATATTCAAATCATTTATCAATCTGAAACTCCGGGATTAGGTGCAAACTGCGTCAAACCTGATTTTCAAAAACAATTCTCAGGTATGAAAATCCCTTCTCTCGCTGTTGATAAAGACGGTGGAAAAGTAGTAAGTTTAACCGGAGCAACTATTAGTAGTAGAGCAATCACAAAATCCATAAAAGCAGGTTTATTAGAATTACAGAAAGCTGTTAAATCCGGCAAGTCAGGAGGTTCAAAATGAGTGCTATGAAAGAATTTACAAAAGGATTCATAAAAGAAAATCCGGTTTTTGTAATGGCTTTGGGGTTATGTCCGACTTTGGCAGTAACATCTTCCGTCGCTAATGCTATTGGAATGGGTTTAGCGGCAACATTTGTTTTAGTCGCATCCAACATTTTGATTTCAATGTTAAAATCTTTCATTCCGGACAAAGTAAGAATTCCGGCTTTTATCGTAGTAATTGCATCTTTTGTAACAATTGTTGATATGATGATGCATGCTTACACTCCGGAACTTCATAAAAGTTTAGGAATATTTATTCCTTTGATTGTTGTAAATTGTATTATTTTGGGACGAGCTGAAGCTTTTGCAAGTAAAAACAGCGTATTCCTTTCATTATTAGATGGATTGGGAATGGGTTTAGGATTTACTTTAGCATTGATAGTTTTAGGAGCAGTAAGAGAGCTTTTAGGAGCCGGTCAATTGCTTGGGCATCAAGTTTTACCTCAAACCTACAAACCAATGTTAGTCGCAATTTTGGCACCCGGTGCATTTTTCACAATGGGACTTCTTAAAGGTTTGTTAAATCTCGTAACGAATAAGAAAAAATAGGAGCAACAATGGAATTTATAAGTAAAATTTTCACAATGTCTATAATGGCAATTTTTGTTCAGAACTTTGTTTTTTCCAGAGTTCTCGGACTTTGTCCATACATTGGTGTATCAAAAAAATTAGATTCTGCAACCGGAATGGGGATGGCAGTTATTTTTGTAATGACTTTAGCGTCCACATTTACTTGGTTAATAAGAACTTATTTATTAATCCCGATGCATTTGGAATATTTGCAAACAATAGCTTTTATCTTAACAATCGCTTCTTTGGTTCAATTTGTTGAAATGGCAATTCAAAAAGTAGCTCCGACACTATATAAATCATTGGGAGTTTATCTTCCTTTAATTACAACGAACTGTGCGGTTCTCGGCGTAACATTACTAAACGTATCAAATAAATTTAATTTTATCGAATCGATTTTTAATGCCTTTTTCTCTGGAATCGGTTTTACAATGGCGTTAGTTTTGATGGCTGGAATTAGAGAACGTCTTGAAAAAGCAAATATCCCTGTTTCAATGAAAGGTATGCCAATTGCACTTATTGTTGCAGGAAGTATGGCTCTGGCATTTCTTGGATTTGCCGGGTTTAAAATTTAGAAGGAGATACAATGTCAACAATTTTAATACCAGCATTACTTATCGGCGGACTCGGTTTAATATTTGGTTTGATTTTGGCTTTTGCATCGAAAAAATTTCATGTAGAAGTAGATGAACGAATCACAAAAATCATGGAAGTTCTCCCAGGTGCAAATTGCGGTGCCTGTGGAAAACCCGGATGTTCAGGTTATGCGGAAGCAATAGTTAATGAAAATGAAGCAATGAATAAATGTGCTCCCGGAGGCAGTGAAGTAGCAGCAAAAATCGGTGAAATTATGGGACAAAAAGTAGAAGCCGGTGCTCGTAAAATTGCCGTAATTCATTGTCAATCAGGTGGAAAAAATAACACGTTTTTCAGATATGAATATAAAGGGATAGAATCATGTAAAGCTGCGGCAGCACTTGCAAAAAGCCCAAACTTGTGTAGTTTCGGATGTGTGTTCCAAAACGACTGCGTAAGAGCTTGTGAATTTGACGCTTTCTCAATAGACGAAAACGGAATGCGAATAATTGATCCTAAAAAATGCGTTGGTTGTGGAGCTTGCGTTGAAGCCTGTCCTCAGAATCTAATAAAATTAATTCCTGAAGATAAGCATGTTCACATTCTCTGCTCTTCTGAAGATAAAGGAGCTGTAGCTCGAAAGTCTTGTGGAAATTCAACAGCTTGTATTGCTTGCGGACTTTGCGTCAAAAAATGCCCTGTCGGAGCAATTACAATTGTTAATAATCATGCTGTTATCGATTACACAAAATGTATTGATTGCGGTCAATGTGCATTGGTTTGTCCAACTAAAGCAATTGAAGATAAATTGAAAGGCACGAGAAAAAAAGCAAAAGTTATAGAAGATAAATGTATCGGATGTACAATTTGTGCCAGAAACTGTCCGGTCGATGCAATTGACGGAAAAGTTAAAGAAATTCATCACGTTAATGAAGACAAGTGTATCGGATGTGGTATTTGTATTGAAAAATGCCCTAAAGATGCAATCGAATGGACTGATTAATTTTCCAAAAAATGTAAAAAAAGACCTGTTTAATCGCGGGTCTTTTTTTTAATTATCTTTTCCCGGATGTTTTTAATGTCAAATAAAATACGCAAATTATGGATGAATAATAATACAATTGCCAGTGCAGTTAAAGAACAATCAATAACAACAAATGAGATTTCCGGAACTATTGTAGGTGTAGCAGAACAAGGAGAACAAGTTCTGGCGAATACCCAAAATATTGCGGAATATGTTGAAAAAGTGAAAGACAATACGGTCTTTGCTCAAGGAAGTGTCTCGGAAATTGCTTCAAGCAGTTCAGATTCAACAAACTGCAGCAAATGAAATTGCTCGAAGCTCTGCAGAAGTTTTGGAAGAATTTGAAGAGATTAAAAACAATACTATTCAAATTAATGATGAAGTACAAATCATGAAAGGCAACGTTTCGGAAATTACAAATGCCACTCATGAAGTTGCAAATATTTCAAAAAGTACAAACGACGAAGCTTTGAATCTAGCCACATTGGCTGATAAATTAAAAAGATTGGTTTCTAAATTTAAGATTTAATAAGCTTATTGGAAATAAGAAAAACTTCCGGAGATTCTTCGGAAGTTTTTTTATATTAAACTTTTAACTTTAATTAATTTATTTTAACAAGTTCTTCAACTGTAACTACTTTATATTCTTTAATATTTCTCTCGCTTTTATCAAAAGCAACACCGACGCAAAAAATTTGCCTTTCGTCACCTAAATAAGATTCATAATATTTCTTTTCTTTGATTTGTTTTAAAGCGT
>JAMOQM010000084.1 GCA_027064005.1 Candidatus Cloacimonadota bacterium
TGGTTTTTCCGCAATAAATATAATCATCGCCGTCACCTAATTTAAAATAGAGAATGCTAATGGAAATAACTTTTGAGATTTTGGAATACGGATCGGATTCTTTCATATGTTCAATAATACTTTTTGAAGCTCCATAAAGAATACGTTGGAGGAAATCAAATTGACGTTCGAATTGTATTTCAATGATAATTATTTTTTTCCCGCTATCAATGACTTTTAAATCTACGCGATTGAATTTATCATTAGTAGTTTCTTTATCACTTTCACTTTCGATGACTTGCAAAATTTTAATATCACTGTTTAGCAATTCAGATAAAAATCCTTCCAAAATACCAAAATTAACTTTGCTTCGCAAAAGTTTTTTTATTGCCCAATCAAAACTTACTAATCTTCTCATTTTTCCTCCGAAGTAATTTTAATCAAAATTAAAAAACATAAAAAATTAATCAATAATAAAATATAGAGATTTATATAATTTGCAATCAATTATTTGAAATGTGGTTAATATTATTTATAAAAACATCCAATTGTTTTTCCGACTGCCATTCCCAAAATTGTTGTCCTGAAATATAATCTTTTTCAAAAATCGTATTTTTGTCTGAATACGGAAGATTAATTATTTTTCGGGGCTTCTTAATATCAAAGTATTCCCAAAAATTTTCTCCGGCCATTCCAATAGGCGTACAATTAATTACACAATCAAAATCTATGTTTTTTGCATCATCCAAACTTATTTTTATGAAGTTGTTCGGGATGTTTTTTCCTAAAATATTGCGACCGGTAACAAAGATATTTTGATGATTTTTTAGAACTTCAAAAGCAATTTTGGCTACTCCTCCGTAGCCTATTATCAAAATCTTTGCCTTTTCTGAGATATTGATTTCTTTTAATGATTTTTTCATTGCTATCATATCGGTATTGTAGCTTTTAGAACGTGTTAATAAATTAACCGCACTTAAATTGGAATTTTTCGCTGCAACAATTTTATGAGGCATTGTAACTGAAAATCCGTACCATCGGTCTTCAAAATTATTTTTTATAAATTTCATGAAATTATCGAAATTCGTGACTTCGAAAGGTAAATAAACAGCTTTTAAATTATTTTTTTGAAAGTATTTATTGTAAAATTTCAGACCTAAAGAATGATAAACTTGCTGTCCGCCAACTAATCCGCCAATCAGGAATTTATCGGTAATTTTATCCAAAGAAAATCTTTTAATTTCTTCGAAAAGAATCTGTCCGGGAGCAGTTTGATAATCTCTAAAACCGACGTAGGTTCCAAAACTAAAAAATCTAAACAACAATCGACTTATTTTACCCAATTTTCCCAATCCCACAATTAACAACTTTTGTGAAGTGATTTTTTGCAATTGAAAAAGAAAATCCAAATCATCATAATTATCAATTTTGACAGCTATTTTTAGACAAAATATATTCCAATTTTCAGTTTGTTTAATAAAATCAATAATCTCGGTTTGAGATAATTCACCAAAATTATGATAAGAGATAATTGTCCTTTTGGAGATAAGTTTTTGATAAAAATCTCGATTTCTAAATTCAATATCAATTAAAGCGGGAGTTTGATTTATAATTTCATCAAAGAATTCAGCTTTTGTTTTTTCGGGTATATCATAAATTCCACCTTCATTTTTATCTCTAATTGTAACAATTGATTTTTCATCTAAGATGTTTTTTGGAAAATTCTCTAAATTATTAGAATAATCCAGTCGGAATTCTTTAAAATATTTGTCATTTCTATACTGATGATAAAGTGAAAGGAAATTTTCATTAAATGGAAAAGATAGAATTATCATTGTTGGCGTTTACTTTCTTCAAAAATTTCTTTCCAAATATTAGAAATTATTTTTGGGTTAATTTTGAGGTTTAACGCTTTATTTTTTAGAAGGTTAAGAATCTCTGTTTCTCTTTTTGAATCAACAATGCCGATTTTGTTTTCTTTTTTAAATTTCCCGATTTGCTTGGAAATTTCATTTCTTCGGGCAATTGCAATCAAAATGTCTTCATCGATTTTTTCCAATTGTTCTCTAAAATCATTCAAAGTATTTTTCTCATTTTTAATTAATTTTTGATAACTGATTGCATCCGATAAAACCAGTTTAATCATCGCAATAGCCACAGGAATTATCCGAGAAGTTAAAACGAGATCATGTCTTCCGGTAATTTTAATTTCACGATTTTCCCCTTCAATATCAATTGTATTTTGTACTTTTCCAATCGAAGGTACAGGTTTTGAGACAAAATCAAATACAATTGTCTGACCTGTAGAAATTCCGCCTAAAATTCCACCATTGTTATTTGTTAAAAATTTGCCGTCTTTTATTTCGTCATTAGCTTCCGAGCCTTTCATTTTTCCTAAAGAAAATCCTGCTCCAAATTGGATTCCTTTGACTGAACCGATAGATAAAATTGCTTTTGCGATATTGGCTTCTAATTTTTCAAAAACAGGATCTCCCAAACCACTCGGAACATTTCGGATTTCAAATCTAATTATGGAACCGACAGAATCTTTTTCCGCTTTAATCTTTTCTAAATATCGGATAAGTTCGTCATAATTATTTTCATCACCCCATTTTAAATAATTGGTTTTCAGGAAAGAATAAGATATTTTATTGGGAATAAATTTGCCAATTCTGATGGGATAGGCAATTAATTCAATACCTTTTAGAAGATGGTTTACCATTTCCGAAGCAGCAACTCGAGAAATTGTTTCACGACCGGATGACCTTCCGCCACCTCGATAATCATAAATTTTAAATTTTTTAAAATAGGAAAAATCTGCATGTCCGGGTCTAAAAATATTGGCGATATTTTCATAATCTTTACTTTGATGATTTTTGTTAAAAATTACGATACAAATTGGCATTCCGGTTGTTTTTCCCTGGAAAACTCCGGAAAGAACTTCAAATTTATCTTCTTCATTTCTGGAAGTTGCAGTAAAATTTTTTCCGCCTTTTCTGGCAAATAAAGCTGTCTTTATTTCATCATAAGGAAAAGAAATTCCCGGTTTAACATCTTCAATCACCAATCCCATTGCCGGTCCGTGACTTTCTCCGAATGTCGTAAATCCCAGATATCCGTCGAGTTTATTGGCTCGCATTCTATTTTTTCCCTTGAGCGTTTTTTAAAGATTGAAGTTTGTCGAGATAGTCTTTAACTTCCGGAGAATGATTTGAGTCATAAATTCTTTGCATTAAATCTGTTCCTTTATTGTAGAATTTCATTTGGGTAGTAATTTTGAAAATCAACTCAACCGCTGTTTTCAATTTAGGATTTATATAAACGGCATTTTCTAAAAGATTTAATCCATCATCATATTTTTTAAAATCGCAAAGAAGAAGTCCGGCTTTAACATTCAAATCATAATCATAAGGATGTTTTTTAAGGGAATCAAATAGGAGAGATAATGCCCGTTCCGGCTCGCTGTTTACTAAATATAAATCACTTAAGGCGGGAATTAATGGTTCCTTGTTATCAAAAAATTTGATTCCTTCTTCGTAATATCTCAGAGCATCAGAATTATTTTTATGAAGCCGATAATAGTCCGAAGCTTTTAAATATGCCTCTCCATAAGTAGAATACAATCTTCTTACAGTATCTGTTTTGTAAATGTCAGGATTAAAAATACCGGAAAAATTATAAACTCTATTGAGGTTTGTCTCTAATCTTTTTATGTTAATTTGATTGTCTTTTGAAAATTTCCCAAATTTAGAAACAACACCTTCATAAGAATAATTTGGTGCTATCAGCTGTAAATCAGGGATAGTTGACATAAAATAAATAGGGCGTTTACCAAAATTATCTTGAAGAATTTTTATCATAACTTGCTGTGAAATTGTCAAATTAGTGCCTTTTTTAATTTTTATAAATACGACCTCTTTATGATTTTGCGAAGCGATTGGAATGCGTAAATCTTTTGAAACTTGGTAAGGTAAGATTTGTTTTATTTTATTGTCCGGAAGGTTAAAAGCGATATTTTCCGTATCTCGAATTTGTCGGAGATACCAATGAAGATTCAGTAAACTGAGATTTACGATTGAAACATCTTGCCTTATTCCTTTACAGCGTTTTTTCCTAAAATCTAATAATTTTGAATTTGAATCAGGATATTTTTCTTTCGACAAATATCGATGCTGATAAACATTTTTATCTTTAACTGCTTGTAAATACCAGGTTGGAAAAGTATCATTGTCTCCGAGTGTAAAAAGTATGGCATTCTTTTCTAATGAATTTAGAATGTTCGCTCCGTAATTTACGGCAAATTTGTTTTTTGAACGATTTTGAACTTTGTATTGGGAAATGATATTTAAGATTGGGAAAATGAGAAGAATTCCCAAAATTAAGTATTTAAAGACATCCTTTTTAATGAAATTTACCACGCCGGCGATTCCGATTCCTATCCAAATAGTCCAAATTAAATATGATAAAATAAAGAAATAATCTCGAGAACGAACCTCAGCATTTGATAAATTAATTACGTAAACCATAATAATGGAAGAAGTTAAGAATAGACTGAAAATTGTCCAAAAAATCTTTTTATTTTTATTGTAACTTATTGAAATCCCAAGAAAACCAAATCCCAAAATAAATAAATTTATGAAAGACGAAATCAATTTTGATGATAAGCCGGACGCATTTTTCAAAAAATCTACGTTGAAAAACTGATGGGTAAAATATGGAATATATTGTTGAGTAATTTGATAAATAAAAGATGCGCGACGATGTAAAAACGTGGTGTTTCCATATTGTCTTCTTAAAATATAATCCAAAAACATCCTCAAATTATGAGGGTGTCCGTGATTTAGAAATGGTTGATATTGAGTTCTGACAATGATATAAATATGAGTGGATAATCCTACAATGACGAGGAAAATAGATGTTAAAATAAATTGTTTTGAAAAGTATTTTCGAGTGGAAATAATCAAGAGCAGAATTGTCAGAAGTGCAAAAATTAGTTTGGATAAAATCGGGATTTGCAATTTCATTCCAATCGGGTTTAAAATAGCATAAGTTGCAAAAAGAAGAATTATGCCTGCAATTAATTTTAAATAGAATTCCTTATTGCCGGAAATTAGCTTATCGTAAAAAATAATAAAAATAATTGCCGGGAAAATTTGGAGAACAGTTTGATGGACTCCAAATCCTAAAAAGAAAAGATAGATAATTAGAAGAAGAAAGTTTTGATGAGAATAATTTTGTTGAAGCTCCGTCCATTTCAAAGTGAGAAAAATTATTAATAAATCAAAGAAAATCAAACCGGAATAAACTTCGGCTTCTGTTGAAGATTGCCATAAAGAATAGGAAAATGCACCTAAAAGAGCAATAAATATCGCTCCAAAATAGACGGATATTTTATCCTTAAACAATCTCTTTAGAATTGATTCTGAAATCAAATAAAGCAAAACCGCAGATAATGACGAAAAGCTGACTGACATTAAATTTATTGCTTGAGCTGCCGAGAGAAAAAAAGCTTTAAGTGTCGCAAATCTGGCTAATAAAATATAGAATGGACTTCCGGGCGGGTGAGCAATTCCTAAAATACTTCCGGCAGTGATAAATTCACCTGAATCCCAAAAAGTTAATGTTTTGGCGGCGGTAAAAAAATATATTAGATATGAAATTAGGAAAACACCGAAACCGGCGTAGAAGTTAGTTTTTTTTCTCAAATTATTCATTAAAAACTCCATTTATGATATTTATTAAATTAAGGAACAAATTTAATAATAAGAGTATTTGGTCAAAGAAATAATGTTTTCATGGCAAGATTCTAATTTATATCCAATTTTTTCGATAAAAAAAATGCCGATGATTAAAAAAACTATACAAAAACAATGGTCTGAAAAAAATATTTTTATGAGGAGAACGGATTATGAATTTAAAATTTATTGAGAGACGTGATTTTTATGTCTATGTTTTTATTGGTTTGTATATTGTAAATTTTGCGATTACCCATTTTGTTCCGCAACTTTATTTTAAAACAATTCTCATTGATACAATTTTCTTATTTTTAGGATTATATTTAATGCCAAAACCGATAAAAAATTCTCAAAAAGATATGGGAAGTTTTGTGATTTTAGCATTGATTTCAGCAATATTTTTTGTGTTTTCAACTTCGATTTTAATAATGTTTTTTAAAACGGGAAATACTCATTTCACGAACGGAAAGATTTTTTTAAATATTATATTTTTAGCTATTTTACCGGCAATTTCCGAAGAGTTTTTTTTTAGAGGTTATTTATTGGAAAAAACACGCTATTTGGGGCGTTCGAAATCCTATATTTTAAATTCTCTTTTATTCTCCGTTATTCATTTCAATATTCTGCAATTTCCGATAATATTTATCGTGTCTCTTTGGAATTGTTATCTTTATGATTTATCCAAAAATATAAAAATCCCGATAATCTTTCATTTGGCTTTCAATTTGTTGGTTGTTCTAATTTCAAATACGAATTTCAAAGTATCACCGATGACCGTCTTTATCATTTCGACTTTGACAGTCTTTCCCGTAATTTGGATTTTGTTCAAAAAAAATAAGGTGGAGAAATGAAAAAAATAATTTTATTGTTGATTTTAGTTTTGTTTAACGGAGCTGTTTTCGGTTTTTCAAAAAATGGTAATTGGAAGGTTAATCAAATAAAAAAAATCGGAGATTTAGATTCTTTGTCCGTCTTCCATTTTGCAATTATGAGTGATAATAAAGGAGATTCTCCCAAATCCAAAAAAGCATTTAAAAGAATGAATATTTGGATGAAAAACGCAGACGATAAATTTATAATCGGTTTGGGAGATCATGTTAAAAAGAATTGGAAAAATGATTTTATTCCCTTCATAAAAGGCGATAAATGGTGGAAGCAAAATTTTTATCCCGGAATTGCTGATGGTGAAAATGAGTTTTACGGGAAAGGTCAAGGAGATTGGGGTGCGGGGAAAAAATTATTTAACGAAACAAATTTTTATAACAAAAAGAATGTGTTTTTTAGAAAAAATAAATGCGAATATTATGCGAAAATTAAGCAAGGTGATTGGACAGTTCATTTAATCCAAATTCATTTTCCTGATCAACCGAAAGATTTGAAAATCGCTTTTCCTGAAGATTCTCAAAAATATCTCATCAAGACTTTAAAATCCATTAAAAAAGGGGAAAAGGATATTATTATTGTCGGTGCTCATTCGCGAACCGGTTCTTGGATTGAAGATTTATCTCCAAAAAGACAAAAAATCGTGTTAGCAAAAGCTGATTTAATTCTTTCGGCAACGACGCATTTTTTCAAAAGAATAATTCCTGAAAATAGTTCGGAAAATTCAGCACTTTGCCTCAATACCGGTTCAATTACCTATCCGTCCGGATATTGCCCGAAAGGATATGTAGAAGTCCACGTTATGGATAATCCGCGAGCGATAATTGTACAATATATTAATGCTGACCGTGAAAAAAGGGAATTGGAAAATTATGATTATTCTTTGATTAAATACTTAAACGGAAAAGTTTCACACCTAAGATTTAGAGCAAAACGTGATAATGAGAATTACGATAAAATTATTTCCGAACTGTCTAAAAAATATTCAAAAGAAGAATTGGAAAAGTCATTAAGCGATTTTGCAAAAAAGAAATTTAAGACTCAATTTGTGTATTTACAACCCCAAAATGGTTTAAGCAAAAAAGTAAGTATAAAAGATATTTGGCAGGTTTTTCCTTACAATAACGATTTGGTGAGCCTATTCTTACAATCAAATGAATATGAAAAATTGTTTGGAAAATCAAATCTAAACGCAAAATCACTGCATTTAGTAATTTCAGATTATTCGGCAAATTATGTCCTCAGAAAATTAGGATTGAAGAAAGATAGAATTGAAGATTTGAAAATAAACCAGCATAAATTATTAAAAGAATGGATGAAAAATCAATGATTGAAAAAATTAATTCCGATATTGCAAAAGCGACAAAGATAAACTTAACTCAAGTTAAAAATGCGGTAAAACTGTTTAAAGATGGCAATACTCTTCCGTTTATTGCACGATATCGTAAAGAAGTTACGGGATTTCTAAATGAAATAGATTTAAGAAATATTGAAGATAAATTAATTTATTTTGAGAATTTAACAAAACGGAAAAATGAGATTATCGAGATTCTAAAAAAGAATAATCAACAGGATAATAAATTACTTTTGGCTATTGAAAATGCCGAAACAAATCAGATTTTGGAAGATATTTATTTACCTTTTAAAAAGAGAAAAAAAACAAAAGCAGACAATTCGCGTGAAAAAGGTTTGGAACCGGTAGCAGAATTTCTTTTAAAATCTCGATTAAAAAAAGATACTTTTTTCGACAAATTTATCAATGCAGATTTGAACTCGCGTGAAAAAGTAATTGAAGAAGCTTTATTTATTGTTGCGGAAGATGTTGCAAATAATATTGCAGTTAAAGAATATATGCGAGAGTTTACTTTAAATCGCGGCATAATTATTTCAAAAAAGAAGAAAAAAGAAGATCCAAAATCTGTATATTCTCATTATTATGAATTTTCTCAACCAATAAAATACATTCAGGAATATAAAATCTTGGCTTTGCTTCGAGGTGAAAAAGAAAAAATTCTCAGCCTCAAAATTGAGATTCCGTATCAGCCGTTTAATAAAATCGCTTATCTAATGAAAATTCACGCTTCTTTACCGTATTATGATGAGTTAATGAAGGCGGTTGAAGATTCTTTTAAAAGACTGCTTTATCCATCAATAACAAATAATATCTTTTCAATTTTACAAGAAAAAGCTCAGGATAAAGCAATTCGGATTTTTGCCAAAAATGTTCGTGATGTTTTGCTGACACCACCGTTGTCAAAAAGGAAAATTTTGGGAATTGATCCGGGATTTAGAAGTGGCTGTAAGATAGTTGCTCTCGATGAAAACGGAAATTTTTTGGAAGGCACAACGATTTTTCCAAATCCACCGAAAAACGATTTTCAAACGAGTTCTGCGATTTTAGCTAATTATTTATCAAAACATAAAATAGAATTAATTGCAATTGGAAATGGAACCGCTTCAAAAGAAACTCGGGATTTTGTCATAAAAACTTGTGAAAAATTCGGAATATCGATTTCTCATATAATTGTCAGTGAAGCGGGAGCTTCGGTTTATTCGGCATCTAAAACGGCAATTGATGAATTTCCTGATTTGGATTTGACGATGAGAAGTGCGATTTCCATTGCGCGAAGAGTGCTTTCTCCGATTGATGAATTAGTTAAAATCCCACCGGAATCAATTGGAGTTGGAATGTATCAACACGATTTGGATAAAAAGAAATTAAATAAAGAATTGACCAGAGAGGTTATTTCGGTTGTAAATCAAATTGGGGTTGATTTGAATAATGTTTCTCCATATCTTTTACAATATGTTTCCGGTTTGAATTTGTCTCGAGCAAAAAAAATCGTAGAATATCGCAAAAAACATCTTTTTAAAAACCGAATGGAGATTCTAAATATTCCGGGAATTGGTGAGAAAACTTTTGAATTATGTGCCGGATTTTGTCGAATTTTAGGCGGAAATAATTTTCTCGATTCCACAATTATTCATCCTGAAATGTACAAAAAGGTAAATTTAATATTTAAAAAATTTGCTCTAAAAATGTCTTCAGAAACAAATTATGCCGAATTTTTTTCAACGATAAAATATGAGGATGTCAGCGACTTTGTTACGAAAGAAAGTTATAAATTTATTAAAGATGCACTGTTAAATAAAAATTATGATCCACGCGAACAATATCCGCAACCGCTAACTTATTTTAAAACTAAATCGTTAGAATTTATTAAAGTTGGTGAAAGTTTCGACGGGACTATTAAGAACATTACGGATTTTGGACTTTTTGTTGACTTAGGTTTAGAATTGGACGGATTAGTTTATAAGAATGAATACACTCAAGAAAATACATTTTTTATCGGTCAAATAATCAAAGTAAAAATCAAGCTAATCGATCTTGAAAAAGGTCGTTTAAGTTTGGGATTAATCTAAATTGTGAGGTTTGATTATTAAAAATCTGAATGAAAGAATTTATACATTTTCGAATTATATGAAGGAAAAATATCATAAAAAAGTTTTTAAAATTGGATTAAGTATGGGGGAGATTTGTCATCATCGAAAAAATAACGGCGGTTGTATTTTTTGTCTTCCCGAGACATTTACCGACAATATAAAATCTAAATCTATTTCTGAACAGATCGATTATTTACTTCCAAAAATGAAAAAACATTCTGATATTTTTATTGCGTATTTTCAAGATGAAACCTCTTTTGATTTGGATTTTGAGATATTTAAAACTAAAATAAAAAGTGTTCTAAATTATGATGAAATTAAAGAAATCACTATTTCGACACGACCGGATGTTTTGAAAATTAAGCATTTGGATTTTTTATCTGAATTGAATTTTGATGTTAATATTGAGATTGGGGTTCAAACCGTAAATGATGAAAGTTTAAGATTTCTTAATCGAGGTCATACTTTTTCAGATATTAAAAATGCAATAAATATTCTAAAAAATTATGATTTCAGAATAGGTACTCATCTTATTTTAGGAATTCCGAACGAGACTTTTGAGGACAATTTGAATACGATAAATTATCTAAATTCTCAAAATATTGATGAGATTAAAATTCATAATTTGGTTGCTTATAAAGGAACTAAATTAGGAAAAATGATTTCTAATTCAGAAGTGGAATTATTAAATTTCGACGGATATTTAGGTCTTCTTGCGAAAATAATTCCGTACATAAAATCGGAAATTGTGATTTCCAGATTATTTACCTCGAATGTGAATCGTACCGGGACAGCGATAAAATCATTTCCGGGATATAAAAAAGATTGGATGAATAAATTAGTTCATTTAATGAACGAAAAAGATATTTTTCAAGGACAAAAAAATTAGGAGAATTACGTGCAGAATAAATTTATAGAAAAAATTAAGAAATTAGTTTATGAAAAGAATAAAGCCATTTTACTCAATACTTTAGTTGAAATATCCTTGATTTTATTGCTCTCATTTTCTTTAACTTGGATTTTCACATCAATGACGAATTTTCAGGATACGGTAAAATTTTTCATTCTGATTATCATAAAAATACCTACCACTTTGATGCTTTTATTTCTCATTTTGG
>JAMOQM010000085.1 GCA_027064005.1 Candidatus Cloacimonadota bacterium
TTTCTTCTAAATATTTTATCACTCCGATGTGTGATAGTCCTTTTGCACCACCACTACCAAGAGCTAAACCTACTTTTTTCTTTTTGAAATGCTTTATTAATTCATTTTTCATATTTTTTCTCTCCTATAATATTTCCCTCAATATTTTTTACAGTGTATTCAAAATTATCAAAATTGTTTTTTATCCCTGTAAAACTATGATAATAGACAGGTCTTTCATCATATATATTCGGTAAGTCTCCCGTTTTGAAAATAGAGTGATTACTCTTATCCGAAGCAAAACGAGCAGGCCATCCGATAACTTTTGCTGAATATGTTTTATAAACAACATAGTTTGTTACTTCATACCACGCGATAATATCTGCAAAAACAACATATTCTTCTCCGAATTTTCCTTGACCTTTTTCAATGGCATTGTCTATTGCAACTTGAAAATCTATGTTTGGATTAAATTTCAGAAATGAACCGCAGGAATGTTCACCTTCAACTCTCTCCTCAGCATAAATTAATTCCTTGCCCTGGTCATTGTAACTGTCAGGTACAGAAACAAAATTTTTCTCTGTGCAACCAACAAGAAAAAGAAACGCCAAAATCATAGCGTAAATAATAACTTTGTATATTTTCATAATTCTCCTTTTGATTAATATCTTCATCAATTACGGTAATTGATACAGGTTAGTAATATTGATATTTTCTAAATCATCCCCTTTGTTGACATGGATCGTTCTTGGAATTGTAAATCCAAGTGTATCCGGATCTCCATAGTAACCAACCCTATCTGTATCCAGATCGAAAATAATATTATTGTTGGCATCATCAATTGCTACCACATAGTAATCTCCTGCACTTACTGCAACCATTGTATAATTTCCATTAGAATTCGTTATCATTCCATTTGAAAGCGAAAGACCCTGCGTTATTTCATTCCCAGCTTCTAACAATAGTACATAGGCACCTGAAACAACGTCTCCATCATGGCTTACATTCCCCGAAACAGTTGTAGTAACTGCTGTCACAACATCATCACAACCGGATATTGTTATAACTATTAAAACAGCAAGTAAAAGCAAATTTCTTTTCATCTTAATTTCCTTTTTTTGTATGAACGCTCTGCTCGTTTTTTTATTGCCTTCATATTAATTCTGAGAGGAGATAAGTATAATGAAGATTCCATTTCCGGTTTCTTGTTGATTAAAATTTTGACAACACCTTTAAAGTTATCTCTATCAATATCCTTTGATCGAAAAAGCACAACATGCTTCCCGCCATCAATTTGAATTAGTTTATACCTCCCTGTCACTTTGTTTTTTTTAGTATCAAAAGTCATTAATTCAGGTTTATTTATGATATATTTGGTCGTATATTTAACTGTAGAACCAACACCCATAAATTTGAATTCTACGGCAGATTTAACCATCTCGGCATTACCTTGTCTATCAATAATTTTTGAAACCTTTTGCCCCGGAATAAACTCAGGATAACTTTCAAAGTCAGTTATTACCTGCCATACATTATCCAATGGTGCATTTATTAGAATTGCATAATCTATATGTTTTATCCTTCCATTTTCTTCCTCAAGAAGAACTAATTCACCTTTGTTCAGTAATGCCTTTAAAGTTGATTCATCCAATTTTTGTTCTAAAAGATTAGCATAAGCATTATTTGAAATCAGCATAAATAAAAATATGGATAGTATGATTGTCGATGTTTTTTTTATCATTGTTTTTTACTCCTCTTTACGAATACAAACTTTTCACTTGCAAAAAAACTAAATATTCCCGAAAAACATAATGCCAATATGTTACATATAACGACATAAAAATGAAAAAAATGATTGATTGTAATTAGAAATCCTATTTTCAAAATAAGGGAAATTAATAATGTAAGATTATAATGTAGAAAGCGTTTTAAAAAATCAGATTTTTCATTATGAACTCTATGGTTCCATATCCAGAAATAGCAGATAACATACGTTACAGCAATTCCTAATTCATAGGAGATTGCCGGAGATAAAATATATTTTGTAAAATAGGAACGAAAGAAATATGTAGTAAGTACCCATAACACAGAAGTATCAACAACTGCTCCGGCAACTCCTCTTATTGAAAACTTAATAAAGTTTCGCATCATACTAATTCTCTAATACGAACAATAGTTTTTCTTCATTAAACATTATGGTATTCACTTTTTATCCTCTTTTTTATTGGATTCAAGATATTTTTCTTTCCAGATCGGGTCAAGGAGTTCAGCAAGTTTGTCATCGTATTGGATCATTTTGTTGTAGTAATCCTGGTCATGTAAACATACTTCTGCTGAAGGATATCCTGGCTTTGCTCCTGTTTTTATGAATAAATCATGTGCCTCTTTGTGATGATCTCGGATGAAGCAGGGTCTTATCTCGTTTCCCCGTACATCGGGTTTACGCCTGAGGTTATATGACAATTGCCAATCTCGAACTCCTTTGAACAAATCAGAATATAAAGCATCCGTTAGTGTTTTCCCTTGTTTCTTAAGATCATGGACATTATCCTTCCAGAAGGGAACAAAAACACAAGGATAAATGTTACCTAACCAGTCTATATAGAGATAACCTCCATTGCGACCACCGGCAATACAGCCGGAAGAGTAAGTTCCGCCATTCCAGAAATCAACCATAAATAAACGATCTTTTCTAACTATTTCTTGTTCTCGAGACCATATTTTTGTTCGTAGTTCAGGGGAAACCTGACGATCAACTTCCACACCTCTTCCAATAGGCATATATTGGAAAAGCCATTCATAAATTGCTCCCTGTTCATCGAAGTAGAATTTTATCATTTCTTTCGAGATAAGAAGTTCTACATTATCAGGTGTGGCGGTTACGGAGATGCCAAACGGGACACCTGCATTCCGAAGATTTTCAAAGGCAGTAAGAATTTTTTTATAAGTTCCCTTTCCACGACGTGCATCAGTTTCTTTTTCAAAACCTTCAACGGAAATAGCTGTTGTTATATTCCCGACTTCTGCTAATTTTTGTGCTTTTTCTTTATCAATGAGTGTACCATTTGTATAGATAAGGAAATATTGCTCGGGATGACGCCTTGCCACCTCAATTATATCTATATCTCCGTCTCGCCAGAGAAATGGCTCACCACCGGAAATAACCGTGAACCAGCTTCCCCACTTATCATATTTTTCATTGAGAATTCGTTCTACATCTTCAAAAGAAAGAGAGGGAAGTCCTTTGGAAACACTTGCAGCATAACAATCTTTACAACGAAGATTACAATTACCACCTGGTGAAAGAGTTATGAATGATGGTGGTATTGTACCATATTTTTTTTCAAATTTTAACATCTTTTCTTTTCTTTTGTCGCTCTTGGCCAGAAACTCTCTGAGAAACAATTTGGTCATACAATCGCGTACCGCTGGAGAGCCGTTATCATACGCTTTAAAAGCAGCACGTACAACACTTACTCCTATGTAGAATTTGTCCTCTCGTTGTCGCCGAGGACCAACTTCTATAGGATCTCCTTTATCCACAAAATGTTTGTATGCTACTTTTTCAAGAGTAGGTAACATTACTTTCCACGCTTTTGTGATTGAACTTAGATTTGCAATTTGTTTTGCAATAAATTCACTTGATTTCATTGTGCTTGTTTTCATAATTAACTCCTTATTATTTTAATTTTCCTTATGAATCACAAATGTTTTATAAAACATCTTCTCCTTTTATGCTGTTTTCTATCAAAAAATTTCCATTGTGCTTGCACTTTGCTGTTGGTCTCAAGTTCAGGATTACTTTCCGCCTTCTCGAAATTATGATTGACATAGATTTTAATAAGTTCGCGAAAAAGAAGTGAATTTACACCTTTTCCTTGCAAATCAGGACGAACAGCCACGAGATAGAGATCGACCAAATTGTTCTTTTTCAAAGCCTTCAATATATGTATAAATCCGAAAGGAAAAAGTTTACCTCTCGCCTTTTGAAAAGATTTTGATAAGGATGGAAATGTTATCCCAAAAGCAGCTACTTTGTCATTTTCATCGAGGATAATACTGATAAATTCGGGATTGGCAAAACTTATGTATTGTTCGATATAAGATCGAATCTGATTTTCACTTAGAGGAACAAATCCATATAAATCTTCATAGGATGTGTTCAATACATGGAACATATCTTCTAAATATGGCTTTATTTCTTTTACCTTAGATGCCCGAAGTACTCTCAAGTTATTTCTTTTCTGAGCAATTTTTGCTATTCTTTCAATTTTTTCAGGTACTCTCTTAGGTAATATTATTTCATATTCAACCCAATCAATATCTTTTGAATATCCACATTTTTCAAGATGTTTGGAGTAATATGGATAATTATAGATTGTAGCAATTGTCCCCAATTCCTCGAATCCTTCTATCAACATTCCTTCAGGATCAAGATCGGTAAAACCGAGAGGCCCATGAACTGCTTCCATCCCGTTTTCTTTTGCCCAATTTTCCACTGTATTAATCAAAGCTTTTGAAACATCTTCGTCATCAATAAAATCTATCCAGCCAAAACGAACAAATTTATCCTGCCATTTTTCTATGAATCGATGATTGATAATACCGGCAATTCTACCGACAATCTTTTTATTTTTATAGGCAAGCCATAATTTAACATCACAAAATTCAAAAGCAGGATTCTTTTCTTTTTGAAATAGACTCATCTCGTCTTTCTTTAATTGCGGAATCCAGTAAGTATTTCCTTTATATAGTTTATAAGGGAAATCCACAAATTTTTTTATGTCTTTTTTACTTTTGGCTTCTTTAATTAAAATATTCATTTATTACCACCTTAATATTATTTCTATTCCTTATCATATTTTCGACCACTTTGGTTTTTTATTCGAAATATACAAATAAAAAATCACTTTTTTTCTATCCCTTTGAAAAGTATTTCTAAGAGCTTATTAATGTTTGATTCAATTTCAGGAACAGAATTATTTATCGACCACGGATATTCCAAACCTTTAAGAGCGGAAGCAATTGCAAATGAAGTCAATTCAATATCATTTATTTCAAAGATTCCTTTATCTTCTCCATCTTGTAAAATTTCCCGAATAGTAAATAATTCTTCACGGCTGTTCTTCTCTCTAATTTTTTCAATGAACCCGTAATGCTCCAGATAATCATCTTTAAGTGCACTGTGAATATTAGTAAGATCTTTGAGATATTCCATTTTCTTAAGAATGTAAATCTTCATTTTCTTTTGAGGAACATCCTCATTAAGAATTGCTTCTCTAATTTTTTCTTTCAAAAATTTGTTTTCATTATCAACTACTTCTTTAAAAATATCCTCTTTGCTTTTAAAATAATGATACAACGACGCTTTCCCCATTCTAGCGGCTTTCGCAATTTCATCGACGGTTGTTTTTATTAAACCGTATTTGGAAAATATTTTTTGAGCAACTTTGACAATAATTTTCTTTTTTTCATCAGCTTTCAACTCTACCTCCAATTTTCGAACAATTTAGTTCTATAGTCGATAAATATCAGATACTAAATCTCGTCAATTCTTTTTTTCCCGTTTTGCGAATAATGGCCGAGACAGTTCAAAATCCAACTACGTTCTTATCGCCATTATTGCCGGTATTAGTTTCAACAAAGTAAAGTGAAAACATCGCGATAACGTCCCAAAATTTGGTGTAAAAAAATTGGCAAAAAAGCCATTTGTTAACTCAATGTAAAAAAAATAAAAATAACGGAGTTACAAATGGCTAATAAGAAAGAAAACTTAGAAATTAAGGGAAATTTTGTCAAATATAAAATTAGAAGATTTTATGAAGACAGTATTGGAAAAAGCTTTAAACGAAATTATTTCGCGAGAATTATCTTTAGAAATCAAAGCAGATAATTACGAACGTAGTGTAGAAAGGACAAATTATCGTAACGTTATAGGGTCCCTCAACTAATTACATCTTTGAGTAAATTAGCGATAGAAATCCCGAAAGTTCGCAAAGGTAATTATTATCCAAGTATTTTGGAAAAGTATCAGCATATTGATAGAGCTTTACTTTAGTTGTCCAGAATCTTATATAAATAGAGTTGCAACAAGAAAAATTAAAAAGTTATTTTCTGATTTAGAGATATCGGGATAAACCAAAAGTGCGGTAAGTAGAATAATTAAACCGGTAATGAAAACGGCATCACAGCGGTATAATCAAGAACTTAATTCGGAATATGTTTATGTTTGGTTAGATGGAATACGAATTATGGATAAGAGCATTCGGGACAGTTTTTGAGAAAAGTATGTGGCAACCGGCTTCTTTTGCAATTTCGTTCATAGTTGCTTTTTCAAAACCATATTTTTTAAAAATAATGTAACCGGTTTTTCTAAAAAAAATCTTTTTGTCATCTTTTTTCATTTTTTGACCATCTCCGTCTAAAAGTCAGTTTTATAACAAAATAAAAAGGAGGAAAATCCTCCTTAATATTTTATTTAATTATTGAATACCTGCCATTACATTATCAATCATTTCTTTCGCTTGATCAATATTCATCAAATTGAGAGGGAAAGTAAACAAGTAATAATTATTATGGAAAGTTTTGTAATTATATTCAAAATCTTCTGAAGTACTTAAACCAACAGGTTGATTATTATAAGTGTCAAATTGCTCTTGACTTGGATCATGAGAACCGGTACCTACGTCTTTACATTTTAATCTGTATAAAATTGTAGCGTCTGAAGTAATATTTTCTTCAGAAATGTATGAAATAACTCCAAGACCATTTACTATGTTAATTAAATTGTTATCCGAAGGCATTTCTAAATCAATTTCCGGATTATTAGTATCAACTGGTGTTGCCCCAACAAAGAAAGGATTGGCATCTGAACCAACACCTAATTGTGGTGCCATCATTGTGATTGGAGTATCAAGTTCTGTATTAATTCCAAAATGCTGAAGGAATTCTACACCACCACCGGCTTTAAGACCTTTGTAAGCACTATAAAGATTTGCAGTTGAAATAAAGATAATATTTCCACCGGTTAATCTATATAAATTAAGCACATCATACTCATTCTGGAAACTAATATCATCTTTTTTCAAATCTGAAGCACAATAAACGATTGTTTTGAAACCAATAATATCGGTTGGAGATAATACATCTCTATCAAAGTGAAGAGTATTGTAATAGATATTCGGGTCTGTTTTTAAAGCATTTCTATCAACAGAAACAGGATTATAATCAGAGAAAATGTAGTTATAAATTGAATCAATTACTGTATCCTCTTGATGTCCTGGAAAACCTTCCTTACCATCATCAATGATACAAACACCACTTTTATCACTAAAAGGCGTTGGTTCAATCAAATTAAAAGTAAATGTCTCCGGAGTCTCATCAACAACATTTTGAGTATCAACGGCTCTGATTTCAAAAGTATGGCGACCTAAACTTAATTGAGAAAGTACAGTTGATTGGAAGATATCATCATTAGAACGAACTCTTAACCATTTAGTACCATCGTCATCAGTAATAATATTTTGAGGAACTAAAGGAGGATAATTATAATAGTCCCCATCAAATCTTAAATCAAAATATCTAATGTCGCAGAAATAATTAACACCGGTGCTATCATAAACTGTTCCGTTCTTTTTCATTGCAGGATTATCTCCTACATATTCTCCGTGCCATCCCCATCTTATATAGGTTTTAAAGCTAGGATCCCAAAGTGCTGTATATTCGGCATCTTGGTTACGGAAAAATGGTGTCGAATAATGTAATCTTCCATCAGGACCATTTGTTGTCGGGATAACTTGACCTAAGGCTGAAGGTTGATAATTTGTATAGTGATAGTTACCTAAACAAAAACTGTAGTTTGGATAAAACATTGATACAGGAGCAAAACCGTCTTTAACATAAAAAGCCACCGTATCAGGTTCTGAAATAATTCCAGCTTTATCTACAACTTTAGCAATAACCAATGTTTCGGTTACCGGATCATCATTTTCATCAAATGTATCCGCTACTAAACCGGGAGTTGTATTTTCATTAATCTCTACTTTTGATACATCTTTAAAATCTTTTGTGTCATACCAATCAGATTCTGATCCTGGAATTATATCACCGGAAGCAATATCTCTCTTAGCAAGTTTAAATAGAAAATAGTAGGGATTATCTTCAACAAAAGGAATATCTCCTAATTCAGTGAAAACAAAAATAAGACCTTTACCGGTTTTACTATCATTTACTTCACCTTTAGTTGTAGAAATACTTACTGTATGCTGTTGAGCTTTACAGTTAAAGAGTTTAGTAATAACGACACTTTCTTCGCCTCTATTATCAATACATTTAAGTTGGAATTTGCTCACAACTTGTTGTGGAACACCATCAATGTTAGCAGGGAAATTAATCAAAGCACTAGGAACATCATTCCAGATAGTTTTGGAAGGTGATTCAGCTAAAGGGATATCGTGATTAGAACCTTTACTATAGTGATATACCCAACCATCACCATCGATTACATCATGACCAGGAGTAGCAATAGGGTTATCATTTTCATCAAGAATTCTGTATGCATAGCCTTTTACAACACCATCGGTATCATATGCATTCCAGTAAATTTTTTGTTGAAAAATTAGGGTGTCACCTTCAGCAGCAGCTAAACTATCAGCTCCTTCATAAGATGAAATACTAATTATTGGTTTTTGATTTGGATTTAAAGTTCCGTGTTTTCCACAGGCAGTAAAGAGTGAAATCACTATAACGGCTAAAGAAAGGAATAATACCTTCTTTTTGAATTTTAACATACATTCCTCCATGTTATTATCATTTTTACGTTTTTAATATTTAAAAACAATTAGTCAATAATTTTTATTATAAAATTGACATTTTTATTTACTATTTATTTTAAAAGCTCTAACTACATTCTTTAACAATAATGAAGTTGTTATGGTTCCAATTCCACCCGGAACCGGAGTTATCATTTTAGCAGTATCAAAACAGCCTTGATAATCAACATCTCCAACATATTTTTGAACATTATTTTTTTCAATTAAATTAATACCGACATCTATAATTATACAATCTTTTTTAATCATATTTTCTTTAATAAAATTTGCTCTACCAATAGCAGCTATCAAGATATCAGCTTTTTTTGTATAAGCAGCTAAATCTTTCGTTTTACTGTGACAAATAGTTATAGTCCCGTTGCCGGTTGAATCTTTTCTTAGCAAAAGATTTGCCAAAGGTTTACCAACAATATTACTTCTACCAACAATGACAATATCTTTTCCGGAAGTTTCTATTTTATAGAATTTCAATACTTCCAAAACAGCAGCCGGCGTACATGGAACAAATCCATCTTTACCTAAAACCAATTTTCCTATATTTTGCGGATGAAAACCATCAACGTCTTTGTCCGGAGAAATTATAGAAGTGATTTTATCGTCATTAATATGTTTAGGAAAAGGTTTCTGGAGCATAATCCCCGAAACTGATTTATCATCATTTAATTTAGCAATTAAATTAAGAATTTCTACTTCTTCTACATCAGCAGGAAATTTTAATAATTCAACATCAATTTTATGTTTAGCACCTTTTTTAATAAGATTATTAATATAAAATTTTGAAGCTGAATCTTCACCGATTACTACAATAACAAGTTTTGGATTTTCACCCAATTCTTCGATTTCAACATCTATTTGTTTATAAATCGCTTTTGCTACCTGTTTCCCTTTCAACAAAATTGCACTCATACTTTTTCCCTTATTCTAAAAATCTTTTTAGCTTTTTTAGTTTTATCATCAAATTCAATCACAACGGCATTTATCATCAAACCACCTTTAGAAGGTTCATAACGATTTGGCATACCGGTCATCATTTTTTCAATAATAATTTCTTTTTTGATTCCGATAACCGAATCATGAGAACCGGTCATTCCAACATCAGTAATATAAGCTGTTCCTTTGGGAAGAATTTCTTCATCAGCTGTTTGGATATGTGTATGAGTTCCAACAATTGCGGAAACCTGTCCATCAAAATAGAATCCAAAACTTCTTTTTTCCGCTGTTGCTTCAGCGTGAAAATCAACGAATATATAATCTGATTTATCTTTAACTTCTTTGATTAATTTTTCTAAAGTAACAAAAGGTGAGTTTGCAACATTCATAAAAGATTGACCGCAAAGATTTATAATAGCAACTTTACCTTTTGGGGTAGTTGAAATAAAATAGTCAAAACCAATTGCTTTTTCCGGATAATTTGCAGGTTTAACAATTCTTCTCTCAATTTTTAAATAAGAAAACGATTCTTTTCTATCCCAAAGATGATTGCCACCGGTTAGAACATCAATCTCATCATTAAATAAATCACCGGCGATTTTTTCGGTGATCCCGCGTCCTGAAGCAGCATTTTCACAATTTGCAATACAAAGGTCGATATTATATTTTTCTCTAAGTTCTTTTACTTTGACCTTAGTTACATGCCTTCCGGCCGAAGCAAAAATATCTCCAATAAACAGAATATTCATTATTTAGCTACCGAAGTATTTCTAGTTTCGCGAATAACAGTTACTTTTATTTGACCCGGATATTGAACCTCACGCTCAATTTTTGAAGCGATATCTTGCGATAAATAGGTAGTACTTATATCATCAATTACTGATGGGTCAACAATAACTCTCACTTCGCGACCGGCTTGAATTGCATAAGATTTGTGAACACCTTCAATTGAATTTGAAATTTTTTCAAGTTGTTCTAATCTTTTCATATAACTTTCCAACATTTCACGTCTTGCACCCGGTCTAGCTCCGGAAACAGCATCAGCAGCTTGAACAAGAACAGCATAAGGACTTTCCGGTGGAACCTCTTCATGATGAGCAGCAATTGCATTAACAATGATTTTACTTTCTCCATTTTTACGTGCCAAATTAGCACCGATTGAAGCATGAGAGCCTTCCGATTCATGGTCGAGAGCTTTTCCCAAATCATGAAGGAATCCTGCTCGTTTAGCAATTTGTTGATCCAACCCAAGTTCAGCAGCCATAATTCCGGCAATCCAGGCAGCTTCTTTACTGTGTTGTAAAATATTTTGACCATAGCTTGTTCTGTATTTTAATCTACCGATAATTTTGATTAAGTTTGGTGATATATTATGAATGTTTGTTTCCAAACAAGCTTCTTCACCAATTTTAACTAATTGATCATCCATTTCTTTACGAGTTTTTTCAATTACTTCTTCAATCCTTCCCGGATGAATTCTACCATCCAGCACTAATTTTTCGAGAGCCAATCTGGCAATTTCGCGGCGAACCGGATCGAAACCGGAAAGAACTACAGCTTCCGGAGTGTCATCAATAATTAAATCAATACCGGATGCTTTTTCAAATGCTCTAATATTTCTTCCTTCTCGGCCGATAATTCTACCTTTCATGTCTTCACTTGGAAGTGATACAACCGAAACAGTTGAATCCGATACATAATCTACCGCTAATCTTTGGATTGCGGAAACAATAATTTCAGAAGCTTTTTTATTAGCAAAAAGTTTGGCTTCTTCAACAATATTTTTTACTTCTTTAGCAGAATTGTGGCGGGCTTTTTCTTTTAAAGATTCATTTAATCTTTCCAGAGCTTCATCTCGAGATAATCCGGCAATTTTTTGAAGTTTGATTTCTTGTTCATCAATCAGTTTTTCTATTTTTTTCTTTTGTTCTTCTAATTCGTTGGCTCTATTTCTCAAATTTCTATCTTGATCTTGCAAAGATTGTTCTTTTCTATCAAGCATATCGAGTCGTTTGTCCATATTGGAAACTCGATCATTATATTTTTTTTCCAAAATGTTTAATTCTTTTTGACGGTTGTTGATTTTTTCTTCATATTTGTTTTGAATCTTAAACCATTCTTCTTTGCCTTCAACAATTTGAATTTTCTTTAATTTTTCCGCTTCTTTTTTTGCATCTTCAATAATTTGATACGCTACTTCTTTACTATGAAATATTTCTCGTTTAGCACTCTTTTCTTTGGTTTTTAGCCAATAAAAGATACTGATTGCACTAATCAAAATAAGTCCCAATAAAATATATACTATAATCATTTACACCTCGTTTTATTAAATCCTGTAAGTACCGTTTGTATTAATATTCATGAACCTTGTTTAAGGTGGGTTCTTACCTATCCGATACGATAAGTCCGTTTTCACGGCATTTACAATATCAGCAGGATCAGATCCCTATGAATATGTAGGTTCAAATACAAATAACACATAACAAATACTACAGGAAATAACTAAATATTATTTTCTAAAATAAATCTATCAGTTTTTTCATTCAATTCTTTAAGTTCTTTTTTCAGTAATTCGTTCTCTTTTTTTAAATTAAAGAATTCTTCAGCAATATTCATTCCTGTTAGTGAAAATATAACGTGATTATCAATTGTTTTAACTTGTCTTTCAACAGCTGACAATCTTTTGTTTAGGAAATTTGCATAATTTTCAATATCTTCTTTATTCTCAGCTTTAATTTTATACAATCTCCCGAAAATTTCTACTTCGCAACTAATCATCAATATCTAAACTGGCAAACAGCCCATCTAATTTTAAAGCCGCTTCTTTTGCCTTAGATTCGTAATCTGAGATTTTATTAATAGCGTTATCTTTTTCCGTTCTTAAAGCAGTTAATTCGGTTTTAAGAATGTCATTAGATGATTTAAGGTTTTGAATTTCCTGATCTTTTTGATCAATTGCTTCTAACGCCTCAAGTTGTTTGGTTTCAAGATCATCTTTTTCCATTTTTACTTTATTGTATGCAACTTTAAGATCTTGATAATTTTGAATTATTTTTTGTATTTTAGACTCTAACCCGAAAAAATTATTTTCTTCCATGTTTACCTCATTTCTATTTGGAATTTTTTCTTCAATTCCTTTATTATTTTGTCAAAAAGATTATTTAGGTTTTCATCCGTCAAGTTTTTTGTACCTGTACCAATCGTAAGATTGAATGATAAGCTTCTAAAGCCATCCGAAATACCCTTTCCTTTATACTCATCAAAAAGAATTACATCTCTGATAAGATTCCTATTAATCCCTAACATACAAGAAGTTAATTCACCAACCGAGTAACTATTTGGTACGATAAAAGACAAATCTCGATTAACAAATGGTGCCTTAGGAATTTCTTTAAATTTTATTTTTTTTATTCTGCCAAATTCCATCATTTTGTTAATATTGATTTCAAAAATAAACGCTGATTCTTTAATGGAATATTGTTCTGCAATCTTTGGATCAATTTCTCCAAAAGAACCGATTTTTTGCTTATTTAAAATAATATTAGCATTAACTCCCGGAATATAAATTTCATCTTTAGAAGTTTCTAAAGTCAATTTACCATATTTAGCAATCTCTAAAAGTCCAATTACCAAACCTTTCACATCATAAAAGTTAACTTTTCCGGTTTTATCTTTCCAATAAATATCAGCTTGATCTCCTATTAATAATCCGGTACAAAAATAATCTTCCTCAATACCTTTATCTGATAAATTAAAGCATTTTGCCAATTCAAAAATTTTTACATTTTTTTGATTATGATTAATGTTGTGCTCAGCATTTTTCATCAAATCAGGAATAAGACTCGGTCTCATTATGGAGAATGTTGACCACATCGGATTTTTTATTTTTACAAAATCTTTATCAGCAAAATTTAATTTCAATTTTTCGACATCTTCAGGATTTCCAAAACTCCAATTTATAACTTCATTAAAGCCGTTATTTACCAAATAATCCTTAATATTTCGTTTAAGATAGAACTTCTTTCTATCCATAATTGGCTTATGTTCTTTTTTGGAAGGAATGTTATTATACCCGTAAAGTCTGATAATTTCTTCTATCAAGTCAATTTCACGAGTCAAATCCTTCCTATTATAAGGAGCTAAGAAAGTAAGATCTTTATCAGTTTTTTCAATCAATTCCAAACCTAAAGCTGTCATATATTCTGCAATTTTTTCAGCGGGAATTTTTACCGAGAGAATTTTTTCAACTCTTTCCGTGCGAATTTTAATTTTTGCCTTTTCTTCTTTTACAGGATAATTATCTAAAATATTTTTAAGAAGAGAACCGCCAACATTTTCAAGAAGTAATTGAGCAGCACGATCTGAGGCAATTCTTGTTTGTTCGGAAGACATTCCTCTTTCAAAATTATATCCGGCATCGGTAAATATCTTTAATCTTCGAGAAGTTTTTCTGACAGTAGAATATAGAAAGTTTGCAGATTCAATAACAATATTTTTTGTATTTGAATCAACACATGAATTTTTCCCACCGATAATTCCGGCTAAAGCGATTGGTTTTTCTGCATCGGCAATAACAAGATCATGCTCATCTAAAATATATTCTTTATCATTAAGAGCCAATAATTTCTCACCTTTTTTAGCGTTACGAATAATTATTTCATGTCCGCTAACTTTATCATAATCAAAAGCATGAAGCGGATGGCCTGTTTCCATCAAAACAAAATTAGTAATATCAACAACATTATTAATTGTATTAATTTCTGATGCCATTAATCGTCTTTTTAACCATTCAGGAGATTCTTTCACTTTGATATCGGTGATTATTCTAGCAGTATATCTCAAGCATTTTTCAGGATTTTGATTATCTATTTTTAAAAAAGAATTTGTTTCCTTTTCACTTTCTTTGAAAGATATTCGGGGCAATTTTAGGTTTGTATTTAACAACGCAGACAAATCTCTGGCAACACCGGTCAAACCCAACAAATCAGGGCGATTAGGCGTTATTTCCACTTCATAAACAGTGTCTTTAAAATCATAGTAAGCAGCTAAATCCTTTCCTATCGGAGCATCTTCAGACAATTCCATAATGCCATCGTGATTATCGGAAAGTCCTAACTCTTTTTCTGAACATAGCATTCCAAAAGAAACAACTCCGCGGAGTTTAGCTTTTTTAATAGTAAATTCAGGAAATTTTGTCCCGATGGGGGCGTAAGCAACCAATTTTCCCGCATCACAATTTGGAGCTCCGCAAACTACTTGTTTGATATCAGTACCATCGTCAACTTTACAAATAGATAATTTATCGGCATTGGGATGTTTTTCTCTTTCAATAATTTTTGCAATTTTTATTTGTTCTAATTCTTTACCTAATTTGGTAACTTGTTCAACCTCTATTCCGGCAAATGTTAACTTATCCTGAAGTTGTTCAGGAGTAAAATCAAATTCGATATAATCTTTTAACCATTGATAACTGATATTCATAATTCTCTCGTTCGTTTATAATAAAAAAATAGAAAACAAACTAATGTGTCTTCTATTTAAATTGTTTTAAAAATCTTAAATCATTCTCGAATAATAACCTTATATCGGGAATATTATATTTTAGCATTGTAATTCTGTCGATTCCAAGTCCAAAGGCAAATCCGGTGTATTTTTCACTGTCAATTCCTAAATTATCTAAAACATTAGGGTCAACCATTCCGGCACCACCCATCTCAAGCCAGCCACTATGTTTGCAAACATTACAGCCTTTCCCGCCACAATTTACGCAAGCAATATCAATTTCGGCCGATGGTTCGGTAAATGGAAAAAAATGTGGTCTGAATCTGGATCTAATTTTAGAACCAAACATTTTTACAACAAAACCGTTTAGTGTGTCTCTCAAGTCTGCAAAAGTAACGCCTTCACCAACAACCAAAGCTTCTACTTGGTGAAAAGCCGGAGAATGTGAAGCATCCGGTTTATCATTTCTATAACATCTTCCGGGAGATATTATTTTAATTGGAGGTTCAAAATTTTCCATCACTCTGATTTGAACAGTGGAAGTTTGAGTTCTTAGCAATCTATCGTTTCCAATATAAAAAGTATCGGCTAAATTTCTGGAAGGATGATCTTTGGGAGTATTTAAAGCATCAAAGTTATGAAATTCATCTTCAATATCAAAACCTTCCGCAACTTCAAATCCCATACTGATAAAAATATCTTCAATTTCTCTCCAGATTTGAGTTAAAGGATGTAAATTACCTCTTAAAGGAGGACGACCCGGCATTGAAAAATCAACTTTATTAGACGCAATTTTTTTCTCATATTCAAGATTTTTTAATTTTTCTTCAATTTCATTAAATTTGTCTAAAATTTTATTTTTTGCGTTATTGATTGTTTGTCCAAAAATCGGTCTTTCTTCTTTTGGAAGCGAACCAAGTTTTTTCATAAAACCCATTAATTCACTTTTTTTCCCCACAAAACGGGATTTGAGGTTCATCAAATCATGATGATCCTCAAATGTATTTAAAGCGGTAATTGCTTCTTCAACAATTTCATCCAAACGTTTTTTCACTTTTAAGCATCCTGTGAATTTTTAACAACATCACATAATTTTGCAAAATCTTCAGGTTCATTCATTGCTAAAAAAGCTAAAGTTCTTCTATCCATAATAATACCGGCTTTATTTAAACCATCGATAAGTGTGCTGTATTTCAAATCATTAAGTCTTGCAGCGGCATTAATTCTAACAATCCACAATTGACGAAAAGATCTTTTTTTAGCTTTTCTATCTCTATAAGCGTATGACCAACCTTTTTCTACAGCTTGTCTCGCAGTTTTATATAATTTACTTTTGCCGCCAAAATAGCCTTTAGCTGCTTTTAACCATTTTTTCTTTCTTTTTTTAGCTGCTACATTATTGACTGAACGTGGCATAATATATCTCCTTATTTATTAACTTTTTTTAAGATAAAATCATTCTTTTAATTCTTGGAACATCCACTGAATGTGCTATTGTTGTGTGTCTAAGATTACGTTTACGTTTTGCTGTTTTCTTTGTGAAAATGTGACCGGCATAAGCATGGTTCATAATAATCTTACCTTTAGATGTTGTTCTAAATCGTTTAGCAGCACCTCTTCTTGTTTTCATTTTTGGCATAAATACCTCCTAACTATATTCATACAATCTTTATTTTTTCGAATTTTCTTCTTCCGACTGAGCTTTCTTTTTTTCAAGTATTTTATCAATATCTTTTTTAGGGGCAAGAATTGTTGTTACAGTATTTTTTTCCGCCACAACTTTGCTATCTACATCAGTAATATCTTTTAGCTTTTCAACAACTCTTTCAAGCAACTCATAACCAAGTTCTTTATGAGCTAATTGACGGCCTCTAAATCTGACAGTGAATTTAACTTTGTCGTGTTGTTTTAAAAATTTAACAGCATTATTCACTTTAAAAGTAAAGTCATGAATATCGGTATTAGGACCGAATTTAACTTCTTTAATTTGAACGTTATGTTGTTTCTTTTTTGATTCACGGCTTCTTCTTTCTTTTTGATAATAGAATTTACCAAAATCGAGAATTTTACAAACAGGTGGAACTGCGGACGGAGAAATTTCAACCAGATCAAGGTTTTCTCTTGAAGCAAGATACAGGGCTTCTTTAGTACTCACTATCCCAATTTGTTCACCATCAGAACCTATTAATCTTACCTTTGGAACATTAATTTGTTCATTAATTCTTTCTTTAGGAATGACAGCCTTCGTTTTGGCCTTTCCTCTTCTTATACGTATTATAAACACCTCCAGTTTATAAAAAAAACGGATGCATTATTTGAAATAATACATCCGCGTTTAAAACACAACGGGTCAATATACCCATTACGTTATATCTATAATTTAGACCCGGTTATAATTTTATAACTCAAGGTAGAAGCGGATGCTTCGTTTTGTTAAATAAACTTTTTTTCAAAATCTTTTAGGCTTTTATTTCAGTCAAGCATTTTATTGAATTTTCTGGCATCCCTCCGAATTTTTCAAAATAGTAGAGACGCTCAATTTGGTCGTCTCTACTTTCAAAAAAGATTTTAACAGGTTGAGGAATTAAATAAACAATCCGGCAGATTGCTCTACTCTCGCAATCTGCTTTTGTCTTTTTGTAATTTATAATATAGGATGCTCATATAAATGCACTCTTTCCCTCGACTTTTATGCATTTTTTCAGTCCGGATGTTCTCAAACGGTAATTTTTTATAGCTTTTCAAAAATATCAGCGTTATACTTCAAATAATTCAATCGGATAAAAGAATTATATCTTTATTTCTTTACTAAAATTTGCAAAAAAGAAATTTTGAATCATGAATAAAAAAAAATTAATAATATTTGATTTTGATGGAACGATAGCTGATACTCTATGTCTTGGTTATGAAATTTATCAAGATTTAGCAGAAAATTATCATTTTAGACAAATTGATAGATCTGAAATAAATAATCTTCGAGATTTAAGTACTTATGAAATATTAAGAAAGATGAAAATTTCATTGATTAAAGTCCCGTTTCTAGCAGTTCAATTTCAAAGAGAACTCAATAAACGAATAGAAGAATTACATCCAATAAATGGTATGATTGAAATTCTGAAGCAAATTGATATTTCAAAAGTAAAATTGGGAATTATTACATCAAATTCAAAAGAAAATGTAGAAAAATTTTTGCAAAATTATGATATTAAAAATCTATTTTCGTTTATTCATTCGGAAAAAAATATTTTTGGAAAAACTCATATTTTAAAAAAAACTTTTCGAGAACAAAATTATCTACCAAGCAATGTTTTCTATGTTGGAGATGAAACTCGTGATATTGATTCTTCAAAAAAAGCTCATATCCCGGTAATTGCGGTTGGATGGGGATTTAACTCTAAAAGTGCTTTGCTAAAACATAATCCTGATTATTTTACAGCTTCACCTGAAGAACTACTATCTCAAATAAATTCCTTGATATAAATAATTATGAAAAAAGATGAAGTTCCGGAAGTCAATATTTATTCAGATGGTGGAGCGAATCCAAATCCAGGTAAAGGAGGTTTTGGTGTAATCCTCACTTATAAAAAATTTAGAAAAGAACTTAACGAAGGATATCAACTAACAACAAATAATCGAATGGAATTAATGGGCGTAATTTTTGGATTAAAAAGCTTAAAGAAAAAATCAATGGTTAACGTCTATACAGATTCAAGGTATGTTGTTGATGGAATAAATAAAGGTTGGGTTGCAAAATGGAAGTTAAAAAATTGGTATCGAACTAAAGATCAAAAAGCAAAGAATCGCGATCTATGGTCAAAACTACTAAATCTTATTTCAAAGCATCAAGAAGTTAAATTTCATTGGATAAAAGGACATGTCGGTCATATCGAAAACGAAAGATGTGACAAACTTGCGACTCTGGCACTAAATGGAGAAATCTTACAGAAAGATAACGGTTATTTAAATGATGAACAATTAAGTTTAAATTTTGAGACCGAAATTAATTAAACAAAAATCACAAAAAAATATAAGGTTGAAGGCAATATGTTTAAAAAATGTGGTACCTCAACAGGTTGATATTCATTGAGTTAGTTTAGTAAATATATTAACCTACAAGGTAGCAGAAATATGAAGAAAAAAGAAACAAATAATTGTTAAGTAAAAAGATATGAAATTAGCAGAATTGAATTAACTACAGAAAATATAGATAGTTTTAAGAAATAAAAATATGTAAAACTTAAGTCAATAATATTTAAATGATTTCCAAAACGGTGAATGAAAAAATTGGGTTACAAATTGAAAATAGGTGTCATTTTATATGGTACCCCCGAGCCGATTCGAACGGCTGACCTTTTCCTTAGGAGGGAACTGCTCTATCCATCTGAGCTACGGGGGCAATTGATTCCTAAAAAATATTCGTAATTTTTATGTCAAGTTTTGCAAAATTTCAGAATCTTGCTTCTGCCAAAATTCCTAAATCTTAATTGAATGTCTTTTATTGTTCAATTAAAAAAAAAGACGCTCGAAAGCGTCTTAAATTTATTTACCGATTATTTTTCACCAAATCAGCGTATAAAGGAAATTTAGAACAAAGTTCTTTAACTTTAACTTTAATTTCGGCTAATTTTTCATCATTATTAAAATTGTCTTTCACTTCTTTGATAAATCCGGCAATAATCTTCATCTCATTTTCTTTCATTCCGCGAGTTGTAACAGCCGGTGTCCCGATTCTAATTCCGGAAGCGACAAAAGGTTTTCTCGTATCAAAAGGAACTGTGTTTTTATTTGCGGTAATACCTGCTTTATCTAAAGCACCTTCCATTTTTTTACCTGAAGGTCCGCCTTCTGATTCAGGTCCCAAATCAATTAACATCAGATGATTATCAGTACCGTCAGAAACTAATTTGAAGCCGTTTTCTTTTAAAGCATTGGCAAGAGCAGCAGCATTATTTACTACTTGTTGTTGATATTCTTTGAAACTATCATCAAGAGCTTCTTTAAAACAAATTGCTTTAGCTGCAATTATATGCATCAACGGTCCGCCTTGGATTCCCGGAAAAACTTCGCGATCAACATCTTTAGCATATTTTTCTTTACAAAGAATCATTCCACCGCGAGGTCCGCGTAAAGTTTTGTGAGTTGTAGTAGTTACAATATCAGCGTAAGGAATCGGATTCGGGTGTAATCCGGCAGCAACCAATCCGGCAATATGAGCCATATCAACCATAAAAATTGCGTCAACTTCATCAGCAATTTCTCTGAATTTTTTAAAATCGATTGTTCTTGGATAAGCGGAAGCACCGGTTAAAATTAATTTAGGTTTATGTTCTAAAGCTAACTCTCTGATTTGATCATAATCAAACATTTCCGTTTCTTTTGAAACTTGATAATGCACGATATTAAATAATTCTCCCGAAAAGCTCAAGGGATGTCCGTGAGTCAAGTGTCCGCCGTGAGATAATTCTAATGATAAGATTGTATCGCCGGGTTTAATTACACTGAAAAAAGCAGCCATATTTGCTTGAGAACCTGAATGCGGTTGAACGTTAACATGTTCCGCACCAAATATTTTTTTAGCTCTTTCAATAGCCAATTCTTCAACTTTATCAACATATTCGCAACCGCCGTAATATCTTCCATAAAGTTTGTAGTTGATTTTACCTGTTTTTTTACTCCAGCGATAAGGATATCCTTCCGCATATTTATTTGTTAAAACAGATCCGGCAGCTTCCATAACTGCACGTGAAACCATATTTTCCGAAGCAATCAGTTCAAGATTATTAGACTGACGCATTAATTCATTTTGCATTGAAGCATAAACTTCAGGATCAGCTTGTTTGATAAATTTCATCTTTACCTCATTTAATTTTTATTTTCATAATTACTTATTTTATCGATTCTTCTTTGATGTCTTCCACCCTCAAATTTTGTATTGAAAAAAATGTCAATAATATCTTTTGCCAAATACTTTGAAACAAATCTGCCCGGCATAACTAAAACATTCGCATCATTATGCATTCTGCTTAATTTTGAAAAATCGGTGCAATGACAAAGAGCGGCACGGATATTTTTTACTTTATTTGCGACAATACTCATTCCTATTCCGCTTCCGCAAATAATAATACCTTTATCACATTCTCCGCTGGAAACCGCTTCTGCAGCTTTGAAACCCGTATCGGGATAATCCATCGAGTCTGTAGAATCAGTACCGAAATCAACAACTTCATAATCGGTTAAAAAAGGTTTTATCGCTTCTTTTAAATCATATCCGGCGTGATCTGAAGCAAGAGCAATCTTGATATTTTTTTTAGGAAGTAAAGACCCGGCAAAATCAACAACGGATTTGAGAATTTTTTCTGCATCAGGTAATTTAATATTTCCTAACATTGCAAGTCTTTCTTCAACTTTTTCAGAAGCATTTTTGCTCATATTTTTAAAAAATTTATCGCGAACGCTATCATCTACAAAGTGCATCAAAACAACAATTTCTTCCAGAGTTTTACTTTTTAGAATCTTTTGAATCTTTTCATCACTCATTTTTTTTAGTATTTCTAAATTAAACATTTAATCCTCCGCCATTAAACATGATAAGGCAATACAATATAATTTTGATTTTTCACTTTCACTTCTAGACATTACGACAACCGGTTTAATTGTTCCTTGAATCAATCCTGCTAACTCTCCACCACCAAAAAGCATCAAACCTTTATAAAAAGTATTACAAGCCTCCAAAGTCGGGAAAACCAAAACATCCGCTTCACCGTTAATTGGAGTTTGTACACCTTTAATTTTGACAGCTTCTTTATCACAAGCCAGAAAAATATCTAACGGTCCATCAATAACACAATTTTTAATTTGACCTCGTTGGTTCATTTTGCAAATAATTGCATCATTAACAGTATTTTGAATAGCCGGATTAACTTTTTCCGTACAACTTACAAGAGCTACTTTTGGATTTTCAACACCAAATTTATGAGCCATATTTACCGCATATTTTGTCATCGCAATTTTTTGTTTTAAATCAGGAAAAGGAATAACGGCAGTATCTGTAATGAAAAGTAATTTGTCATATTTAGGAATATCCAAAGCACAAACATAACTCATTACCGCTTTCGGAGGCAAAAGTCCTTTTTCTTTATTTAGAACGGCTTTGAGGAATTTATCTGTCCCGATTAATCCTTTCATCAAAACATCGGCATCTCCGTTCCTTACCATTTCAACAGACAATGCAGCAGCTTTAACGTCATTTTTTTCATCGATTATTTCGAATTTTTGGTAATCTACTCCCAATTTTTTACATTCTTTGATAATAATTTCTTTATCGCCAATCATTATCGCTTGAGCAAATCCCAGATCCACAGCTTTTGAAATTGCTCCTATCGTGTTTGGATCTTGAGCAAAAGTCACCGCTATTTTTTTAGGACTTTTCCCTTCTAATGATTTGATTAATTGATCCAATTTTTTAATCGGTTGCATAAAATCTCCTAACCTAACAAAGTTGCTAAAGCTATTGAATATAATTTTGTTTCTTCACTATCACCTCGAGAAGAAAGTATTGCCGGCACTTTTGCACCTGCAACGATAGCAGCCAAAGGTGAATTTGCTAATTTTGTCATAGATTTATAAAAAACGTTTCCGGCCTCAATATTTGGAAAAAGCAAACAATCGGCATTTCCGGGAACTTCCCCTTTCAATCCTTTAATTTCAGCTGATTCTTTATCAATCGCAACATCTAAAGCTAAAGGTCCGTCAATAATAGCATTTTTAATTTGTCCGCGATCTCCCATTTTAGAAAGAATTGAAGCATCAACGCAAGCCGGCATTTTGGGATTAGCTTTTTCAGTGGCAGCAATAACAGCTAATTTCGGTTTTTCAACTCCGAGCTTAATTGTGGCATTAATCAAATAATTTGCAATTGCAATTTTTTGTTTTAAATCGGGATAAGGAATAATTGCCACATCTCCAACTACCAGAAGTCGATCCATATTAGGATTTTCCACAACGGTAATGTGAGATAAAATTGAACCTTTAGGTACAAGCCCCACTTCTTTATTTAATAAAACTCTCATATAATTATCAGTGGAAATAATGCCTTTCATAATGGCATTTCCTTTCCCTTCATTAATTAATTGAACAGCTTTCAAACCGCTTTTTATTTCTTCCGGTTCATTAACAATAGTGAATTTGTTAGGATCAATATTCATTTCGTTACAAACTTTTTTAATCTTTTTTTCATCTCCGACCAAAGTAACATCTACGATACCGAGATCAATAGCTTTTGATGTAGAACCTATAGAATGAGAATCTTGTCCATAAACGACAACAAGACGTTTTTTAGGTTTATTTTTAAGCATTTCAACTATTTGTTCCAGTTTAGTAATTAGCATTTTTCCTCCAAATTTTTTATTTCAAAATCTTTCTCATCATTTTCAGTGTCAAGGATTTCATTCTCGATAAATAAAACGTCAAAAAAACATTGACTCAAAAAATAAAGAACACAGAATTAGTTCGTTTATAATTTATAAATTTATATTAACTTAAATTTATGTTTATTATTTTTTAACCCTTAACAAAGTATGAAGGAGAAATTCATGGCTTCCGGAAAACAAATTATGTTTATTTTGATCTTAATCATTACTCTAAGTTTTTCAGTTTCTATTTTCGCTCAATCTGTGAAAAACATCAAATTTATGACAGAAAACTATCCACCTTTTAACTTTAAAGAAAATGGTAATCTGCAAGGTATTTCCGTGGATTTACTTACAGCAGCGATGAAAAAAATCGATCCAACTTTCAATCATAGTAAAATAGAATTACTTCCCTGGGCAAGAGGATACAAAATCGTTCAAAATGAAAAAAACACCTGCTTATTTGCTATGACAAGAACCGAAGCTCGAGAAAATTTATTTAAATGGGCAGGACCTTTGGCACCGGCATTAATTGTTCTCACAGCTAAAAAAAGCAATCACATCAAAATAAATTCAATTGATGATTTAAAAAAATATAACATCGGAACCGTCATTGAAGATGTTGGTGAACAATTATTAAATGAAAAAGGAATTTCTAACGATAAATTAGATAGAATTGGTGGAACAAACGCAATCAATATTTCAATCAAAAAATTAGACAAAGGAAGAATTGATTTATTCTCTTATGATTCAAATGTTTTAAAATGGAAAATTAAACAAAACGGTCTGAATCCAAATGATTATGAAACGGTTTATGTTCTCAAAAAAGGAAAATTATCTTTCGCTTTCAATAAAAACACTCCTGACAAAGTTGTTAATCAAATACAAAAGGCAATAGATGAAGTAAAAAAAGACGGAACTTATCAAAAGATATTGGATAAATATTTAAAATAGTTATTTTCAAGAGACGCTGAAATATGCGTCTCTTTTTTTTTCAAGATTTTTCAAACTTACCAATTTTTATCGAAATCAATCATTCCAAAAAACATTAAGAATTCTATTCTTCATCTTTTTAAATTTATTCGTCATAAAGTTATTGACAACAAATCTGTCGTAAATATCTTAACAACATAATTTAAAAATAAAGAGGAATTATGGAATTTGAACAAAAATTGGTTAATCTTGGAATGAATGTAAATGAAGCAAAAATCTATATTTATCTAATAAACAATAAGAATGCAACCGCAACAGAAATTGCCAAAAATGCTAAAATTTCGCGTACATTAGCTTATCAAATCCTAGATATCTTAATCCAAAAAAATTTCGTTACGGAAATCAGGGGAAATGTCCGAAAATATTCACCGGTCCCACCGGAAGAAGTAATGAATAGACTGGAAGAAGATCTCATTAATCAAAAAAAAATATTAGATGAAATCCGTCCGGAGTTGGTTAATTTATTCAATCAAAATGATTCTAATAAATCACCGTCAGACTTTATCCAAGTGCTTTATACCAAATCAAGTATTATATCTAAAATTGAATCGTTAGAGGCAAATTCCAAAAAAGAAGTTCTCGCCTTTAACAAACCACCTTATGTAATGAACATAAACAAATCCGACACCTATAAAATTTCAAACGATTTTCGCTCTTCACAAAAAAAAGCGGTTGAACGAGGAATTAAATTCAGATCCATTTATGAAATTGAAGAAGGTGATTTTACAACTTTTCAAAATAAAATAAGAATCTTCGAATCACAGGGAGAAGAAGTAAGAATTATCGAAAATTTACCTATGAAAATGTTTGTATTCGATTCAAAAACAGTTGCTCTGGCTCTGCGTAATAAAGCGGAAATTGGCGTCAACTTTGTAACCTTAATTATCGATCACGCAGATTTTGCAAAAGCAATGGAAGACATCTTTAATATTTTCTGGAAATTATCAAAAAAGAACAAATAAGGAGTTATTATGAAACGATTACTACTAACAACATTAGCAACTTTTATCCTAATATTCAGCCTCTTCGGACAATGGACAAATGATCCTTCAACAAATACCGCAATATCTACTTTACCGGGTGAAGATGCAATTCCAAAAGTTGCCTCTCTGCCAAATGGCGATACCTACGTCAGTTTTTATGCAAATGAAAACGGCAATTACAATATTCGCCTTCAAAAACTTAACAAAGATGGAGTTCCTTTTTGGGATAATAATGGAATTCTAATCAGTGATAATCCTTCTATGAGTTGGTTAACAGATTGGGATATGACTGTTTCTCAAGACAGTTGTGCCATCCTTGTGTTCCAAGATATTCGAACCGGAAACAATGATATTTTCGCTTATAAAATTTCACCAAACGGCGATTTTGTATGGGGAAATGATGGATTGCAATTAACCGATGATGTAGCTTTTGACGCTTCTCCAAAAGTTGAAGTAACAAATTCTAATAATACAATTATAGCTTGGTCTTCCGAGAATGTAACAAAGATAGCAAAAGTTTCTCCTGAGGGTGATTTACTATTTGGCGGGAATGAAATAATTTTATCTGAAAATGATATTTCCATTTCTTGGCCTCAAATTTTGCCTGTTGGTGATGATGATTTTATCTTAAAATATTATAGAGATTCGGGGCAATCTTGGTCTCCAATTCGTAAACTTTATGCCCAAAGATATGATTCGGATGGAAATACTGTTTGGGAAAACCCGACTCAAATTAATGAAGCTGCCGGAATATCAGCCTGGACGCAAATTTTAGGAATGTGCTCCGACGGAAATCAAGGATTTTTTATTACTTGGCATGATGACCGAGATATGAATAATATTTCTCAGGTATATCTTCAACATGTTCTTAATGACGGATCTCTCGGATATGCTCAAGATGGAATAGAAGTTTCAACTCGACCGGGTCGCCAAAGATACATTTCTGCAATTTCTTTTAATCAAGAAAACCGGAAAGTTAGCGTTTTTTGGAGAGAAACAAATATTGACCAAAATATCGACGGAATTTATGCTCAACAATTCGACTTGGAAGGTAATCCGCAATGGGACGCAAATGATGTTCAAATATGTCCTTTCGGTGGTAATATGTTTTATCTCATTGGCGTTCAACAAAGTCAAAATAATATATTTGTTTTTTATGAAGAAAATTTCCCTTCCTCAGCAATCAACAATATGCTAAAAGCTAAAGCAATAAATCAAGACGGAGAATTTGTTTGGTCACCTGAAGAAAGCACAATATGCTCAGTTGAAAGCGAGAAAATCCATCCGAGTATTGGTAATTTAACTCAAAATCAATGGGTTCTTGCTTGGGAAGACAGACGAAATGAATCAACTGATATTTATGCTCAAAATATAAATATTTCCGGAGAACTTGGAAATACCGTTTCACCGTCCGGAATATCAGGTCAAATTACTTTGAATGAAGGAACTGCAAATATTCAGGAAGCAAACCTCGTTATCGCCGGAACAACTTATCATCCCGATGAAACGGGAAACTATTCTGTTGAACTTGATCCGGGAACTTACACGGTAACTTGTTCTTTAGAAGGATATGAAGATTTTACTCAAGAAAATGTTGTTGTTACTGCCGAAGAATTTACCACTTTGAATATTGAGATGCAAATAATTGTTCCAAATAACGATCCTTCGGTAAATACAATTACTTCTTTGATTGGAAATTATCCAAATCCTTTCAATCCTAAAACACAGATTAGCTTCAACTTACGAACATCAGGATTAGTCAGTATTAAGATTTATGATATTAAAGGACAGAGAGTAAATACTTTGATTAATGATGTCCTTTCAGCCGGAAATCACGCAATTGTTTGGACCGGTTTAGACAGCAATAATCGAAAAGTTTCAAGCGGAATTTATTTTTATAGAATGAAATCCGGCAATTATACTTCCACAAAAAAGATGATTCTTCTTAAATAAAAATAGATCGACAATTTCAATATTAATGTAGAGACAAGGTACAACTTGTCTCTACAACACAAAACAGATATTCAATTATTAAAAATAAAATTTTATCCGAGCGAAAATATTCTTTTCAAATTGATTAAATTCAAAAAGAGACAGAAAAAAACATCCCCTTTCGGAGATGTTTGAAATAGTATAAATTGTTTTTTAGAATAATCCTTCCAGATTCCCTTTTTCATCAATATCAATTGTTTCGGCGGAAGGATGTTTTGGTAATCCCGGCATTCTCAAAATATCACCGGTGATAGGAATTAAGAAACCTGCTCCGGAAGAAATTAAGATTCTGCGAACTGTTACCAAAAAGTTTTCCGGACGACCCAAAAGTTTAGGATTATCTGAAAGTGATTTCTGGGTTTTGGCAATACAGATTGGTAGTTTTGTATAACCGTGTTTTTTAATTAATCTCAAATCTTTTTTAGCGTCAGAAGTAAAATCAATTTTTTCTGCACCGTAAATCTCTTTTGCAATAGTCGCAATTTTATCTTCAACAGGAGAATCCCATTTGTATAATTGTTTCATACTGCAAACACCGTCTTCGATAAGTTTGGTTACTTTTTCAGCTAATTCTGTTCCGCCGATACCACCTTTTTCCCAAAATTCTACGATTGAAGCATCAAATCCGTTTTTTATCGCAAAATCTTTTACGATCTGCAATTCTTCATCAGTATCTGTATAGAATTTATTGATTGCCACCACTGATCTCATTCCGAATTTTCTGATATTTTCCAGATGTTTTCCCAAATTTACCAAACCTTTTTTCAAAGCTTCAACATTTGGTTTTGTTAAGTCTTTTTTCTTAACTCCGCCGTGATGTTTAAGAGCTCTAACCGTTGCAACCAAAATTACAGCTGATGGACAAAATTCTCCGTAAGGACATACGATATCAAAGAATTTCTCAGCTCCTAAATCAAAACCGAACCCGGCTTCAGTAACAACATAATCAGCCAATTTTAAAGCTGTTTTGGTAGCAATAATACTATTTGTTCCTTGAGCGATATTCGCAAAAGGTCCCCCATGAACAAAGGCAGCAGTATTCTCGGTAGTTTGAACTAAATTTGGTTTCAACGCATCTTTAAGAAGAGCGGTGATTGCTCCTTCAAAACCCATATCTTTGACTTTAACCGGTTCATTTTTATATGTATATCCAATTGTAATGTTTCCAATTTTTTCTTTCAATTCTTTAATATTATTGGATAAACACAAGATTGCCATTATTTCTGAAGCGGGAGTTATATCAAAGCCGTCTTCTCGTGGAACACCTTGAGTTTTACCACCCAAACCGATAACTATATCTCTTAAAGCTCTGTCGTTTACATCCATAACTCGTTTCCAAGTAATAGTTGTCGGATTTATATTTAAGGGATTTCCGTTGTAGATAGAGTTGTCGATTAAAGCTGCAAGATTGTTGTTTGCTGATGTTACGGCATGCATATCTCCGGTAAAGTGCAAGTTAATATCTTCCATCGGTAATACTTGAGAATAACCTCCGCCGGCAGCACCGCCTTTAATTCCGAATATCGGACCTAATGAAGGTTCTCGAATTGCCGCAATTGCTTTTTTCCCGATTTTATTCATAGCTTGAGTTAAACCAATCGTTACGGTTGTTTTTCCTTCGCCTGCCGGTGTAGGTGTAATTGCCGAAACCAAGATAAGTTTTCCGGTTTTGTTTGATTTTAATTTTTCGATTGTTTCAAATTTGATTTTAGCTTTGTAATTACCGTATAATTCCAAATCATTTTCATTTAAACCAAGGTCTTTTGCAATCTCAGTGATTTCCTTTAATTCCGTACTTTGAGCAATTTCAATATCACTTTTCATAAATTCTCCTTATTTACCGTCTTTTTTCAGTTAGTTTTCATTATTAAACATTGTTTCGACATTAATTTTATTTCACGAGAAATATCTTTTTCTACCTTATTTTTATCATACAAATTTCTTTTTTTTACGAAATCAATACATAATAAGATAAAAACAATATCTGAATAAAAAAGAAAAATCTTTGTTTTTGGCAAGAATAATTTAGTTATATAAAGCATTTTCTGTAAATTCAAGCTGACTTCCATTTTTTGGAAAGACAAATATTCAAAAAAAAGACAGCGAAAAGAAGATCAACTAAGTTTTGAAAAATAAAGCTTATAAATGTTAAACATATTCAGCAAAATATTTGACCAAATAGTAAATGTAATAATTTTTAGATTAACTTGAGAAGGAGTGTTTTATGAAAAAGAAAATGAGAAAAAATCGCAATTTATGTTTCCTCCAAATATGGGACATTATGGGATTCAAATTTTTTCAAAAGGGAAATTTCTTAAATTTAGTTTTGATTCTCAGGATTCTTTGATTTGGCTATTTTATTACGGAATATCATAAAAAAGAAAATTGTTGGGAATGATTTTTTCACACTAAATACTATTCCAAATAATGAAAAAACATACAGAAAAGATAATCCTAAAAACAAATTCTGCGTCGGTTATTTTTACTTTTCAAAAAATAACGAAGGATTTATTCCAAATCAAGGTATATTAAAGTAATGAAAAATAATAATGAAGTTTTTTTTGAAAGTATCGTTATCAAAACACAGAAGAAAATGTTTAATTACATTCTCCGTCAAACCTCTAATCGCGAGGATACGGAAGATATTCTTCAAAGCGTTTATACTTCCGTTTATAAAAGAATAGATAAACTTGATAAGGAAAGAATAGAATCATATTTATATCGTTCAGCTCACAATGCAATTGTAAATTATTACAAAAAAAAGAAAAACAACCACGTTAGTTTTGATGACAAATATGAAATAAATTTCGCTCAACCAATTCCTATTAAAGAAAATAATAATAAAGTTTTGGAATATTTAGACGAATTGTCTCTTGATTATAAACACGTAATCGAGCTTAAATATTTTCAAAAAAAATCTTACAAAGAAATTTCTTCTATAATTGGAAAAAGTACAAAAGCCGTAGAATCATTATTAATTAGAGCTAAAAATAAATTAAGAAAAAAAATCGAAGGAAATAAGAAATGAGATTGTATAAAATAATAAAAAAAGGATGTTTAAAATGAAATGCGAAAAAGTAAAAGACAGACTACAAGCTTTTATAGACAAAGAAACTTCTCCGGAAGTTACTGAAGAAATTCGTACTCATTTATTAGACTGTATCTCTTGTCAAAACGAATTGAGAAATCTTCAGAAAGTTGATGAATTTATTCTTTCTTATCAAGAAGAAGATGTGCCAAAAGCATTAACTGAAAAACTCCTCAATATTCCTTATTCTGACAAAAAGATAAGTCACTTTTCTCCTTTTAAGAAATTATCTGTCGCTGCTTCTATATTAATCGCTTTTATTTTAGGTGCTTGGGTAAGTTCTCAAACTCTTCAAAATAGAAATAGTACAGATTCCCTCTTATCTTCAGATAATAATCTTTACTCTTATTTTGAAGGAGGTTATTAAAATGAAACGTGAAAATAAAAATATAATCTTAATTATCTCAATGGCTTTCAATATCGCCTTTATCGGAATGTTTATTTATCACGCATTTTTCATGCCTGAATTTCCGGAACATCCACCGAAACATAATCTCAAAGCAATGAGAAATTTAGTAAGAAGAATGCCGAAAGATAAGAAATTCCACGATAGAATGAAACAACTTTTGAAAGAAAGAAGAGATAAAAGAGAAGAATTTATGGAAATGATCTCTAAAAAAAATATAGATGATAAAGTCCTAAACGACAAACTAAACCAAGTCATATATCTTGAGAATAAAATCAGCAAACTTACCGGTAAATATATGATTAAGTATAGATGTCAAATGGGACCCGAAGAATTTAGAGATAGAAAAAGAAATCACAAACCAAGGAGACGAAATGAAAAAGATTAGTTTAATGCTCATCGTAGCATTCTCAGTAACAGCCATATTTGCACAAGGAATGTTCCAAAAAGGAAATCAAAGAAAATTCGGTAGAGAAAATTCTAAAAGAATGTACCAAAATCAAATGATGGGAAAAGAAATGTTCGATCAATTGAATTTGACCGAAACTCAACAAAAAAATATCGAAAATATCAGAGATGAATATCAAAAGAAACTTATTGATATCGAAGCCAAATTAGGTAAATTACAGATTGATAAAGAAAATGCTCTGAGAGATGCCGATTTTAACCAAGCTGAAAAAATTACGGACAAAATATCTGATCAAAGAGCTATAATTGCAAAAGATAGAATTAAAATTAAAGAACAAATTTTCAATATTTTGAATAAAGATCAACAAACAAAATTTCTAAATTTTAGAAAAGAACACCGTCCAATGATGAGAGAACACCGTGGTAGAAGAGAAGGAATATAAAGTAATCATATGAGAATATACCAACCGAATATGGACGATTAAAAAAATCTACGCAAAAAACTAGGGAAGTGAAAGCTTCCCTTTTTTATTTTCAAACTATTTTTTTAGAGAATAAATAAACCTCTCCCCCACCCTCCGAAATTATCCCCTAAATTACAAAAAGCCAAAAGCGGATTGCAAAAGTAGAACAATCCGCCGGATTGTTTATTTAATTTCTCAACCGGTTAAATTCTTTTTTGATAGTAGAGACGCCCAAATTGGGCGTCTCTACTATCAAAAAAATTTAGGAGGGATAGCAAGACTTATCTAGAAAATGACATTAAATTCATCTTAACAGTAATTGCTTATATTCGGAAATCTTGAAAGTTTGGAGAGAGAAAAAAATGACGAAAGGTTATAATACTTAAAAATGTGTGATTTTTCAATACTCCCCAAAATATTTATTTTACTTAATATTATTAATCTACTTCTTGATTTTTTTAATGTTTGTTTGCGTATTACTAAATATTATTAATTTTTATATTGACTTTTAAGAGGCTCTAACTTTTTGTCGATTTTAAGGAGTTATTATGAAAAAGAAATTGAAACTTTGCCCGGTATGTGGAATGGAATTGGTTATTACTAAATATAACTGTCCAAATTGTAACACATCAATTGAAGGTCATTTCCAAATTGATGATTTTGCAAATCTAACGGAAGAACAATTAAATTTCATTAAAGTATTTATTTGTTGCCAAGGAAACATCAAAGAAGTTGAAAAAGAATTAAATATTTCTTATCCAACCGTAAAAAACAAATTACAAACAATCAAAACAAAAATATGTCCAAATTCAATGACCGAATATGAGATAATTTTAAACGATTTAGAAGATTTGGAAAAGGGAAATATTGATGCAGAAGATTTATTAGTAAAACTACAAAACAGGAGGAAGTAATGCAAGAACAGACAAAAGGAATCATCCTTATTGAAACCAAACCGAACCTAAAATTTAAACTCACTGCGGAATCAATCCCAATTAAAATTAAAGGAACAGATGAAAATTCGGTCCAAATGAGTTTTCAAAATCACAACAATGAAAACACATCTTTTGAGAAAATCAAGGGAAATGTGAATTATTCTTATAATGAAGAAAACAACGCCTTAACTTTAGAAATTGAAGACCAAGATTCTATGATGGAAGGAATTTCACTTAATTTGAAAATCCCGAAACAAACCGAAATGAAAATTAAGACAGAAAATTCTCCAATTCAATTAAAATACTTAGAAGGATTTCAACAAATAAAATGTGAAAATAGTCCAATTACCGCCAAAGAAATTAACGGTCAAATCATAGTTTCAACTGAGAATGGACCAATAAATTTAAGAAAATGTACCGGTAATTTTGACATTAATTCAGAGAACGCTCCCATAAATATTGAAGAATCAACCGGAGAGAATTTCAAAATCGAAACAGAGAATGGTCCAATAAATTTACGAAAATGCACAGGTAATTTTTTCATAAAATCAGAGAACGGTCCCATAAAACTTGAAGAATCAATTGGGGATAATTATAAAATTGAAACAGAAAACGGAGGAGTTAAATCAAAAACAAATTCCTTCCTCAGCGGAAATATCAAATGCGAAAATGGTAAGATCTTATTTGATACATCTAAAACCAAAGAAGGAAATTTCTCATTAGAATCCAGCAATGGAAATACAGTCATAATTGTCAACAAAGATAAAAAAATCAATTTAGACGCCCAAACTAATTATGGTGCTTTAAATATTGATTTAGATGGAAAGATTACGAAAAATTCTACCAATGATAAAAAAAATATCAAGGTAGAGCAAGAAAATGCTAAAATCAATATCTCAGCAAAAAGCGAATATGGTGCAATCTCAACAAATGAAGATGAAAATTTCTCTTTTTCATTTGATTCAAACAATTTTAAAAGCTATATAAATGGATATATGAAAATGGTGCATAATTTAATTGGTAATGAACATCTAAAAGATTTCGTGAACGTATTCTCCGCAAAAGAAAATAAGGCTAAAGATAAAACAAAAGAAAAAGTCAGCAAAATAGTCATCAAAGTAAAAGATGAAATCGAAAAGAATCTCCCCAATAAAAAGATAATTATTGATGGGAAAGACATTTCTCAAGCTATTAAAGATAAATTAGAGAAAGTTACAGAAAAGTTGCAAAAAGAGGAGAAACAACCTGAAAAAGTCGAAGAACCTTCATCAGGAGAAAATTTCAGTGAGGCAAGAATGAAAATATTGCAGATGCTGGATGAAAAGAAAATTACGGTAGAACAGGCAGTCAAATTATTAGATGCTTTAAAATAAAAATGGAAAGGTAGAGTTAAAAAACTCTACCTTAATTTAATATCTAATTGTTTCGTTCGCCGGCTTTTGTAATTGCATAACGCGTTAAAAGCGGACCAACAATCTCAGTAATAATAGTTGTAAAAAGAAGGACATTTATCACAATCTCTGCCAATTCATTTCCTTGCGGACCGTATTGACCACCGCCAAACATTTTACCAACTAAAATCGCAAGAGCCACTGCCACACCAACTTGGGGAATTAATCCCATTCCGGTATATTTTCTAACAACGGTTGGTGCTTTTCCTAAGATAGCTCCGAGAGTTGCACCTCCCAATTTTCCGGCCGCACGTAATAAAGTATAAACCAAACCCATTACTCCGACAACAGGCAGTAATTTTATGTCTAATCTCGCTCCGGCAAGGATAAAGAAAAATGCATAAAGCAGAGGTCCGATAGAAGTGGTAATTGTTGATAAAGCCCGATTATCAAAAATAGGATTCAAATTAACCAAAGCCGAACCAAAAGCCATAATCGACAATAATTCCGAGAAATGGAATTGCTTGCTCAAACCGATAATTAATAAAATTGCAGTTGCAACTCTTATCAAAACTTGATCAGGACTTCTTAATTTTCTAAAGAAAAGATTAACCAAATAGGCAATAACAATACCGATTGTAACGGCAATAATTATTTCAACAACCGGATGTATCAAAATTTTAGCAACGGAAAGAGTTCCGCCTTTGATAAGTACTTTTGCTACTGAAACGGAAAACGAAAATATTATCAGAGATATGGCATCATCAATTCCAACCACGGCAAGAATTGTCGAGGTTAACGGACCTTTTGCTTTATATTGATTTAGAACAACAACCGTAGCTGCCGGAGCTGTAGCAGAAGCAACCGCACCCAAAACCAAAGCCTGATATAATTTATCCGGATACATAAAATACATTCCGATACTCACTAATAAAAAGGCTCCAAATGCTTCAAAAAAAACAATGAAAAATATTGATTTACCTAGTTTTTGAAACACTGATTTTTTTAATTCCGAACCGATTGTAAATGCAATCGCACCGAGAGCCAAATCGTTCAGTATATCTACATCATTAATAAATTGTTGGCTAAACAGACCAACCATGGATTTTCCGAAGATCACACCCAATAAAACATATCCGACAACAATTGGCAAATTCAACTTATTTGTAATTCTGTAAGCAAAAATTGCCAAAACAAGGGCAAGGCTTAGAATTAAAATATTATTCATAATTCGACCTTAATTTTCTGAATGCCAATCAGTATTCTCATCCACAACCATAACAGCCGGGATTACAACTAAACGTCCCACTCCTTCTTCTCTAAAATCAATATCGGCATCATCAAAAACTTCAGACAAGGCATCAATCCTATCCATAGAATCGATCGTAGTTGTTACAATTTTACAATATCTTGATGATGTGCTGTCATGAGGAATTAACCCCGTGAAAAGAGGGATATGTTGATTCAAAACATTATCGGAATTTATGCCGTCAACAATGGTTCCATTGTCAATTCCGACCGTCGTTAAAGCTAACATAATATCATCTAAATATTCTTCTTTAAAAACTTGTATGATTACATAATACATTTTTATCTCCTCTATTTTTTGTTAATTATTCTGTTCGCCTGCTTTAATAATGGCATATCTGGTTAATAACGGACCTACTATTTCGGTAATTATTGTTGTAAATAAAAGAATATTCAGAACAATTTTCGAAAGCATTTTCCCTGCTTCGCCATAATCTCCCATTCCGAATATTTTATTAACAACAATGGCCAATCCTACTGCAACACCTAATTGTGGTAATAAACCTAATCCTACATATTTTCTAACTTTTAGCGGTGCTTTCCCTAAAGTTGCTCCGATGCTTCCACCTGCATATTTCCCTAGACCACGGGCTAAAGTATAGAATAATCCCATTAAGCCGATCGTTTTGAATAGAGATAAATCTAAATTAGCTCCGGCTAAAATAAAAAACAGGGCGTAGAAAATAGGTTCGAAATGTTTTACTATTCCCGTTGATCGATTTGTTAAAATTGGATTTATATTAACCAATGTTGCGGCATAAGCCATAATTGAAAGCAATTCTGAAACATCAAGAAGATTACTTAAACCGAGCAAAATTGCTATAACAGCTGCTACCCGGATGCTTAATTTTTCAGGATTCCTTATTTTTTTGAAAAAGATATTGCTCAGGAATGCAAAAGAAATACCTAATGCCAAAGCAATAGAAATTTCAATGACAGGATGAACAATTACTTTGATAATTGATAAATGTGCTCCACTCATCAGAGATTTAGCAAAGGTGGCAGCAAAAGCGAATATTATCAGCGACATTGCATCGTCAATTCCAACCACAGCCAAGATAGTTGAAGTCAGAGGTCCTTTAGCTTTATATTGTTGAATCACTGCAATTGTTGCTGCCGGAGCTGTTGCTGAAGCCATTGCTCCGAGAATAATTGCTTGATACAATTTATCAGGATTAAGGAAATACATTGTCAATGTTACAAAAACAAAAGCTAAGCTCGCTTCAAAAAATACAATGAAAAATATTGATTTCCCCAATTTCACAAAGAGAGATTTCTTTAACTCTGCTCCAATTGTAAATGCCATTAATCCCAAAGCGAAATCGTTTATAATTGCGGTATTATTGATAAAGTCAGCACTAAAAACTCCAATCACTGATTTTCCGAAAAGTACACCGAAAACCACATAACCTACAACAACCGGCAATTTTAATTTTTCGGCAACTAGTTCTCCAAGAATAGCAACAGCTAAAACTATTCCGATCATTAAAACAGTGTTCATATCAATTTAAAAACCTCATAAACATCATCAATATTGTTAGCACTAAGTAATTTTTCTCTTTTCTTTTTACTCTTCAAAATCAATGCTACTTTTGCCAGTACTCGAAGATATTCTTTTTGTTGGCTTTCGTTTGCCGCAATCATAACAATAAAAGAAACAGGTTTTCCATCTAAAGCATCATATTCTATGCTATCTTTAGCAATTCCGATAGAAATTACAATATCTTTGATATATTTACTTCTTGCGTGAGGTATGGCGATTCCCAGTCCGATACCGGTACTCATAATTGACTCTCTTTCCCAGATATCTTTTATAAACTTATCTTTGTTTTCAACGTTATCTGATTTAGAAATCATTTCAGCCAATTTGTTAATAATTTCTTTTTTTTCACTACCTTTTTCAAAGATCTTAATTCGATCTTTTGAAATAAATTCAGATACTTTAATCATAATTCCTCCATTATGTTTAATTTTATACCGTAATTTTACTTTCAATTTCCATGTCAATTTAAAAGGTTAAATTTATTTGTACAGAGTTTTTTTAGAAGTGCAAAATTATGCTTGAACAATTTTTCCTCTGACAGACGATAGTTAAAAATTCACTTTTTAATATTTCCATTCATCCGGAAAAAGTTTTTTATATCTGTAAGTTGAAAATCTTTGGTCGATAAGCAAAATTTTACCTTTATCGGTTTCGCTTCGAATAACTCTGCCCATCGCTTGAAAAACCCGACTAATTCCGGGAATTTGATAGGCATATTCAAATCCACGCTTATTTTTTTCATCATAGTAATTTCTTATTAGATTTCTTTCTTTTGAAATTTGAGGAAGCCCCACACCGACAATAATTGCACCACTAAGTTTTTCACCAATCAAATCAATACCTTCTCCAAAAATACCTCCCATAACTACAAAACCGGCAACATTTCTTTTCTCTTCAAATTGATTTAGAAAATCCTCTTTTTCTTTTTCGGCCATTCCTGAAGATTGGATTAATATTTCCGTTTCTAAATTCTCCGCATCAATTCTTTCATAAATTTCATTCATAAATTTATAGGAAGGAAAAAATACGAAAAAATTACCGGGATTTTTAGACACGAAATTAGCGATCAATTTAGCAATATCGTCATAAAAGAAATCTCGTTGGCGATAAGTTGTAGAAATTTTAGAATTTAAGTGAATTTCCAAATTTTTGCGAGGGAAAGGTGAATGCAAAACTAATGCTGAGGTTGAAAAATCGCCCGTCAAAATTTGCTGGAAATATTCCATTGGCAAAAGCGTTGCGGAAAAAAATATTTTTGATTTAGCTCTGGCAAAAGCAGTTGCAAGCATTATTGATGGGTCCAGACAGAACAATTTTGTATTAAGGTTATTTCGAGGAAGAAGTTCATTATAGGTTATATATCCGGAATTATATTCTAAAGCTATTTTAAAATAATTTTTTAAGAGAAAATATGTATCAAGTAATTCTTTTCGATAATTTGTTTGAATGTTTTTGCTCAACCATTTTTCCGACTTATTTAAGAAATTTTTTATTTCGGAAGTTAATTTTTCATCAGGAAGGTCTTCAGTATAAAACTTATCTTGAGTTTTGGCAGTCTTTCTTTTTTCAATCAGAATCTTATTTATTTTTTCTAATGATGAAGATATTTTAGGCAAATTTTTCATAAGATTCTTTTTCAATTTCAAAATATCTTGTTTTTCAAAACTTGCGGAAAACATTTCTCTCGCCCGATCAGGCAAATTATGAGCTTCATCAATCAAAAAAATGTAATTTTCAGAAGTATTTTCAAAGAATCTTTTAAGATGAACCCGCGGATCAAAAGCGTAGTTGTAATCACAAATAATGCAATCGCTCCACAAAGCTAAATCCAGAGAAAATTCGAAAGGACAGATCTGATGTTTTTTCGCATATTCTTCAATCAACTCTCTGCTAAAACGTTGGTGGTGAAATATATCAGCAATCGCTGTATTTATTTTATTATAATATTTGCGAGCATAAACACATTCTTCAGGATCACAATTTACTTCATCTTGAAAACAAATCTTCTCTTTTGCAGTCAGCATTATGCTTTTAAAAATCAATCCGTTATTTCTCAAAATTTCCAATGTGTTGTCAGCAACCAAACGACCAACGGTTTTTGCGGTAAGATAAAATATTCGTTGCCCGAAATCCTTTTCTAAAGCTTTTAAAGCAGGAAAAAGGACGCCAATAGTTTTTCCGATCCCGGTTGGAGCTTGAACAAATAAATCCGATTCTTCCCGAATTGCACGAAAAACATACTTTGATAAATCACGCTGACCTTTTCTAAATCCGCCGAAGGGAAATTTCAAATTACGAATTGTCTCATCTCGAACAAGAAGATAATTATTGATTTTTTCAGCCCAGACACCATAATTTTTAACCAAGCCATTAATAAAACCTTCCAACTCAATTAATGAAAAAGTGTTATGTATTTCCAATATTTTTTGGGAATCAATTTGATAATAAGTCAATTGGGTTGAAATTTCAGTTAAATTTCTTTCTTTTGCAACAATATAAGCATAACATTTTAATTGCGAAAGATGCAAAATATCCGGAGATTCCTCTAAAATATCCAAATCTTTTGCAGTTGTTTTTATTTCTTCAATCACAGGTTTAGATTCATCATCATCAAAAATTCCGTCAATTCTCCCTTGAACCAAAATTTGAAAATTATTAAAAAGAAACGGGTGTTTTACTGTAACTTCCGGTTTGTAAAATCCATTGCGTGATTTTTGAATTTTTTGATGAATCTTAGTCCCAATAATTGCTCTTGAAGATGAGGAAAAGATTCCGCCCCTTAAATCACCTTTTTTCAGACTATATTCAACAAGATTTTTTACCGAAATGGAGATTATTTTTTTCATAAAAAAGAAAGAGACGCTGTTAAAAGCGTCTCTAAATTAATTGGTGATTTTTAATTGAAAACATCAATGATATTATCAAAGATATTTTTATTTTCTTCTATTTTTTCATTAGAACCAACTACTGCGATTTCTGCATTTTCTGAGATTTTTTTAATCATTTCAGAATGTTTTTTAAGTTGTTCAAATGTTGTATTTAAGACCTCGCTTTTTTCTTTTTTACGAAATTCTTCAGTAAGTTTTCTCATAAAATTATTAGCAGCGATATTTGCTTTTTGAGAAGGAGAAAGAGGTTGTTCAAGCGAACTGATCGTTCCAATAATATATTTTCTTAATTCTCTTTCATCCAAATCAATGCTTTCCACAAATTCCGGAATTTTATCATAAACATTAAGTGTTTCCATCAAATTTGGATCTCTATACGAAAGGTAGCCGATATTTCCATTTCTGGCAATTGAAGAAAATCCACCGTAAGCTCCACCTCTAACCCGAACATTTCCAAAAAGATAATCTCGACTTAGAATAGAATTTAAGACTAACAAGCTTCCATCAAAATCATATCCGAGTTTTTTGTAATTATAGCCTTTTGCTACATATTGTACTTTTGTAGGGACAATCAAAGCTTCCGATTTATGATTTATGAGAAACGATTTTTTCACAATTTCATATTTTTTATTTGGAAGAGCTTCGACTAAATTTTCAATAGCTTTTTCTTGTTTTTCCAATTCTTTTTCATCTGCGGAAAAGCTAACATAAAGATGATTTTTATTAATTAATTTTGCAGAAATGCGGTTAAGATTTTCCAAAATAAGAGAATATTTTTCCGAGAAATTTTTTAACAAATCCGATACAAAATTGTAATAAGGGATTCCATCAAGATATTCATCAAAAGCTGATATTTCAGAAAAATGTGATTTCAAACGTGTGAAAGCAACACTGTGTCCACTTGAAATGTAATGACCTTCCATATTAGTTTTAGCTCTATTTAAAATCTCGAAAATTCGTTGTTGGTCATCAAAATTAGTTTCAAGAAGGATTTCTTTTATTAAATCTAACATTAGCGGTAATTTTTCATAAACAGCTTTACTGCTTACTTTTAATTTTGGATAGTATTCTTCAGTTTGTCCGAAAATATCCATGGAGGGAGTTGAAAAATAAATTCCGCCGGTATTGATGTTAATTTTGCGAGAGAGTTTTTCAAAAGAAGTTTTATTTGTCCCAATGTTGGAATAAATGTCAGCCAAAAGATTATAGTAATGAATTTCTTCTTTATCAAGATGAGAAACATCAAAAAACATTTTGAAATAACCGATATTATTTGTAAATTGCGGATGAGTCAAATAAGTGTAATTATCTTTCTCGTTCACAGACAAAGGCAATTTTTCAACATCCATATCGATATCTTCAAGTTGAAGTAAGGGAATAGTTTCCAATTCTTCTTTAGTGTTTGGAGTTGTTTGGAATTCTTTCATATGTTTATAATCTTCAACTAATTCTTCAATTTCTTTATCGGAAAGAGATGCTTTATAATCTTGAAGTTTTTTATGAAGTTCTGAATTTATTTTTTCAGAAAGACCTTCTTCAGGAATCAGATTTACATTCGAGCAATGAGTATTATTGATGAAATATTTTTTGATTAGATTTTCAAAATAACCTTTTTTATAGTTATTCTTGATCGCATTAAGGGGTTTTTCATAAGCAAAATAATTTTTTGGGTCAGCATCATAAATCCAAGCATTTTGAGCTTTATAAACATAATACAAACCTTTTGGAAAAGAACCGTAATCTGCTTCTCGAAGTTCAAATTCTTTTTGATTTAAAGCGGCTTCGATGAGATCTTCATCTATATTTTCAGATAATTTTTCCAAAACATCATTTGTAATTTTTTCAAATTCTTTATATTTATCAAGATTGGTATTTTTCACAACGATACTTAAATATGGTTGAAACAAACTTCCGTAATACATACTGTAAACGTCTTGTCCCAAATTAGCTTCCAAAAGAGCTTTTTTAAGGGGAGCTGCCGGATTTCCCATCAAAATATCATCTAAAATTTCCATAGCCAAATTTGTCTCTGCATCGGTTGCAAAACCGGTAACATAATTTAAAGAAAGATAAGATTTATTGTTTACATCAGAATTTTTAGGAAGAGCGTATTTTTTTTCTAAGTGAAGCATTTCTTCAAAAGGTTTTTGCTCTTTAATCTGACTGTTTATCTCTATTTGGTCGAAATCAGAAAGATAATTTTCATCAACAAATTTTAAGTGCTTTTCAATATCTCCGTTGCCATAAATAAAGATTCTGGAATTCATCGGATGGTAATACATTTTGTGGAAGTTCAAGAATTTTTCATTGGTAATTGTCGGGATAAAAGCAGGATCTCCACCTGATTCATTTGAATAAGCATTTTCCGGATACAAAGATTTTTTGATTGCTGACATCAAAACTTGGTCAGGATTAGAGAAAGCTCCTTTCATTTCATTGTAAACAATACCGGTAATATTCAAATCATCATCTTTTGTCGGGAGGTCATAACGCCAACCTTCTTGCTTGAGAATTTCCGGATTATCATAAATTTTAGGATATAAAACTGCATCCAAATAGACATTCATCAAGTTAATAAAATCTTTATCATTTTGACTTGCAACCGGATACATTGTTCGATCTGCACTCGTAAAAGCATTTAAAAAAGTATTCATCGATCCTTTCAACAATTCATTAAACGGATCTTTCAAGGGAAAATTTTTTGAACCGCAAAGTACGGAATGCTCCAAAACGTGAGGAAGACCACTGTCATCGATTGGAGGGGTTCTAAAAGTAATGGAAAAAACTTTATTCTTATCATTATTGGAAAGATAAATAAGCTCCGCACCACTTTTATTATGTTTAAATCGATAATATTCACTATCAATTTCATTGATTTTTGATTTTTCAATCAGAGTATAATTTTTAAAATCCATTTTGACTCCTATTTTTTTTCTAAATATTAATTATTAAATTTCTCGTAAAGTAAAATTATTTCTGTCTAATATTTGAACAACTTATTTCTAAATTCGTTACTTAAAATATAGCGAAATCAAGATATTTTTTGGATTATCACATAAAAAAACGCATAGTTGCGTACTTTATTTTTTCGCTAATAATGGAGTGGTAATTGTCGCACTTGGTTTTTTTGGAAGCGGATCTGTGCGTTACGGGTATTCTTTCAGAAATCAGTTTTTGTCAACGGTATTCTATTTTTTTGCTACTATCCCCCCGAAATTTCCCAAATAACATAAGCTAACTTACTTATACTAAAGAAAATATATTGTAAAAAAGCCAAGAAAAAGTTTGTTAAAGATATGGTTTCAGGAATATTGAAATCCCAAAGCAGTATAGTTAGAAGAATTGCGCAAAGTCATTCAGAATCAATTTCTTTGGAAAAAGTGTGTGAGCGATTTCGCCGACATTTATCAAAGCCAAATATATCCAAACAACTTTCGGAAAATTTGTTAATCGACAACTGTCGCAAGATAAAAAAAGATGACTTGATAATTTTCGACACAAGTGATATTCGTAAAAATTATGCCGAGAAAATGGAAAATCTATCAAGGATATATGATGCAGACAAAAAAGAAACAGGTTTAGGTTACAATATTTTAGATGCTGTTTCCGTTG
>JAMOQM010000086.1 GCA_027064005.1 Candidatus Cloacimonadota bacterium
CAAGGATTCGGATCACAATTCGTAAAGAAAATTGTGGGAGATTATTTTAATGTGATGGGATTCCCAATTTCTTTATTTTATGAAATCTTAAAAGATTTAGGTGTGGAATAATGATTAAAAATTTCTTTAATTGTAAAATATATTCTATGGAAAATGATGAAATATTCACCTCAATGCAAATTAAAAATAATGAGATTGTCGGATTGTCGATTGAAAATATTCAGAATAAAAATTGGCTAAACATTGATTTAGGCGGAAAATTTATTTTACCTGGTTTTATCGATACTCACACTCATTCATTTGAAGGCGGACTTTATTCCCTCGGTGCTGACTTATCACATTCAAAATCAATTAAAGACGTTTTGGAAATAATTGAGAGTGCAAATCCAATTGGCGAAATGATTTTTGCATTTCATTTTGACGAAAATTCCATCAAAGAAAAAAGATTTCCAACAATTGATGAATTAGACAAAATTTCTCCGAAAATTCCTCTATTATTAAGACGAGTTGATGGTCATTCTTGCGTAATAAATTCTTCCGCTAAAAAATTAATGCTTGCTGAAAATCCTAATTTAAATTTGCAATCTCAAATTTTAACGAAAGAAGAAAACGATTATGCTGCCCATTTTTTTCATAAAAAAGTTAATTTGGAAGGTATAGAATCGGCCTATCTTAATTCTGCTAAAATTGGAATAAATAACGGATTGACCACAATTCATACTATGATTGGAGATGCCGCTCAAAATCCACTTCATTTTAAATGGATGAAAAACAACCTCACAAAATTTCCTTTAGAATTTATTTTGTATCCCCAGATTTTAAATGTAAAAAAAGCTATGGAATTAGGTGCTGACAGAGTGGGCGGATGTATTTTAGCTGATGGATCGTTTGGCTCACATACTGCGGGATTAACAAAACCTTATTTTGACCAAAAAGAAAATTTCGGACAACTTTATCAAAGTAATGATTTTTGGATAGATTTTGTCAAAGAAGCGCATGATAATGATTTACAAGTAGGTGTTCACGCAATTGGAGATGCTGCAATTGAACAGATATTGACAGCTTATGAAATAGCTCAAAAAGAAAATCCAAAAGATCTCAGACATGAAATAATTCATTGCGAGCTAACATCAGATGCTCAAATTGAAAGAATGTCAAAAGCTAATGTTTCAGCTGTAATGCAACCAATGTTTGATAGATTATGGGGCGGGAGAAATGGATTTTATGATAAGGTTTTGGGAGCTGAAAGAACAGAACGCACAACAAGATTAAAATCAATTAAGACAGCCGGAATTCTTTTAACAGGCGGATCGGATTTTTATATTACAGATTTGAATCCAATCAAAGGAATTGATGCGGCAGAAAGAATTCATAATATAAACGAAGCTTTAGATAGAAAAGAAGCTGTTGAATTATATACTATAAATGCGGCAAAATTGTCTCATGATGAAGATCGAATCGGATCCATAAAAATCGGTAAACAAGCTGACTTTATAATTTGTCAAAACGACCCTTTTAAACTAAAAAGCTTTTTGGATTTGGAAATTTCTCAAGTTTTTAAAAATGGTGTAAAAATAAAATAGCGAAAGTTAATTCGTTCCTGATATTTTTTAGGGAATTCAGTAAATTTAAAGAAAAAGAATTTTAGATAGGGAAAATCCATATATTAGTTCCGATTTATTACAAATATTCATTTTTTTTATGAAATAAATTGTCTGTTTTGTTTGGATTGTAAAGATTTAGAGAACACATTCTGAAGAATTTAAAGATGAACCAAAATAAATATAAAAGTTTCTTGACACCAAATATGCTCTGAAAGATTATTATTTTAATATAAGTGAGGAGATATTATGAAAAAAATTTTACCTTTTTTGATGCTGTTTAGCTTGATAGCTATCTCAGTTTTTGCCAGTTCAAATGATCAAGCTGTGAATATTGAACTAATTCCTAATCCTTTTACAAAAGTTGTTGCGATTTCTTCAAGTTCTGTTCATCAAGGAATGGATGCAGTTGTAACAATTACAGACGCTAAAGATAATTTAATTAAGACAGTTTTTAACGGAAA
>JAMOQM010000087.1 GCA_027064005.1 Candidatus Cloacimonadota bacterium
ATTATTATGATTATCAAATCGGTAGTTATAACAGCATTCCAATCAGATTACAATCTGATGAACAAGGTGGAATCTATATGGCTTTCCACGGAAGAGAAACAGCTGATGCCAGCCGTCGTGTTTATTACGCATATATTGATGCAAACGGGGCTTTAGCTTCATCTTCTACTATTTCATCAAATGATAGTTGGGAAGGATATTGCGGAATGGATATTGATTCTGTTACCGGTGATCCTTTCTTTATCTATCATGTTGATATGGATGAAGATGGTGATTATGAAGATGCTTTAGTTTATGATATGTTCTCAGTCATGAATCTTCCGGGTCTTTTAACTACTCCTTATCCTGCTATTGACAATACTGATTATCCTGATGATGAATACATCTGGCCTTATGCTTTTGTTGGTCCTTCACCTGTTGAAGGTAAAAGAAGACTTTATATTTATGCAAACAACTATGTCTCACATGGTAATATTCCTAGTGCAAGTGTCTTATTTGGCTATGCAGATTTTTCATCTGATGACTTAAATGCTAGTGCACAATTAGATTTTACATTATTTACCATTCCTTATTTCGATAATATGAACTCCGAAGGAATGAGCAAACGTCCTTTTAAATCAATGGCTGTTTCTGATGATGGTAAAGTGGCTTTCGTCGGTTATATAATTGGTGATGATTTATTAGATTTTGATGCAAATAACGAATTTGTTGTAATTAGTGATAACTATGGTGAAGAAGGTTCTTGGACCGTTCACGAATTCAATTCACGCCAAATGGTTGATCAACCTGTAAACGCTGATGGTTCTGCTTTCACTAATCCTGACGGAAATCCTCCTTTTGACGGACAACTTTGGGAAGATTGGATTTATTCAAATAACCTCAACGCTATGTTTGATGATAATGGCAAATTATGGTTTACCGGTAACCAATTCTTACAACAAAGAGCTGAAGAAGATACAACAGATAGTTACTATCCTTACTACGGGAATGTTAAATCAGCTTGCTATGATCCGGCAACAGAAGATCTTCTTGTTTCCGACATTTATCCTAAAAGTGAAGGCGAAGACTTATTTGTACCATGGGATATCGATGGTGACGGTGTAGCTAATGTTGATGATGATGGAAACCTTGAGACTGTATCTGACTGGCCTATTTACTATTGGAAAAATGATTTAGCTTTCGGAGAAAATAGTACAAAATTTATCATTGATGGTAATTTGAAAGTATGCCTTTGGGAAGACGGTCTGAAAAATAAATACTTTAATGATGCTGGTAATCCTGATTACGCATCATGGGCTACTGTTCCTGAAATTTATATTTCTATTCAAAATAGATATTGGTATTCTAACATTTGGTCTGACCCGATTTCTATCAATTCAATCGACACTCCTGAAATGGCCGGAATCATTCCTGAATATGCATATCCTGCTGACAGAATAAAAAATATTCACATTGATAATAACGGTGATACTTGGGGAACTTTATATATAATGTATCTTAATGATAACTCATTCGGTTCTTCAATTCAATCAGAAGGTGCTGCTGATGGTGGTACTGTTCAATATATGGCTGTTGACCTCAATTTCGGTCAATTAGTTGGAAATAATGATAACCATAGTAATTCAGTTGCTTCAGCTAAATTATTAGGTCAAAACTATCCTAATCCTTTCAACCCAACTACAACAATCGCTTTCAATATGCCTAAAACAGGAAACGCTAATCTTTCTATTTACAATGTAAAAGGTCAATTAGTTAAAACTCTTGTAAACGGTAACGTTGAAAAAGGTACAAAACAAGTTGTTTGGACAGGACTTGATAACAACAATATGAAAGTTTCAAGTGGTGTTTATTTCTATAAATTAAATACCGGAAACCATTCGGAAGTTAAGAGAATGCTTTTACTCAAATAAGTTAAAGCTTATAAATATCATGGCAGAGCTTAGTCTCTGCCTTTTTTAAAACACAATTTATTTCTGATAATTAAATTTAATTTAACTTTATTAATTCAGGCTTTTTTCATATTTTTTGGGAGGTATTTATGAAGTATTTTCTGACATTCTTTATAGCATTTTTGACTCTTAATCTCTTCTCACAAACAGATGTTCAAAAAATTGTAAACAAAAAAAATTCTGCTTTTGAAAAATTCAAACAATCTCAAATTAAAGAAAAGAATTCTTTTTACTTTGAACAAGATAACGGATTTATTCAATATAAATCACAAATTGAAAAGCTATGGAATGAATTTAAAGAATCAACTCCCTCTAAATGGGTTTCTTACAACAAGGACTTTTCCGGTCGAAACAGTGTTGATTTTAAAAACGGTAAAATTCAAATTTCCACCGTATTAGATTCCAATTCCCAAAAAGCTGAGAAAAATTTAACTAATCAATTATCCGCAATTTTATCGGAAAAAACTAAAAACAATCTCTCAATTTTGAAAGATCAAATAGAAAATCCTTTAAATCCTAATCAAAAATTGTCTCAACAAAATGTAAAAAAACTATCTAAAAAAATATTTAAGAAAGTGAAGAAAACCAAGATAAAAGGTAAAGATGGTAAAATCAGAGTAAAATACACAATTTCTTTGAAAATGGTGCCAAATCATCTTCAAAAAAGAATCCAAATGTTCAAACCGGAAATTGAAAAAAATTGTAAAAGATTTGAGATTAATCCTGATTTAGCTTTGGCAATTATTCATACGGAATCTTATTTTAATCCAAAAGCTTACAATAGAAAAGGTAACGCTTACGGAATGATGCAAATTGTTCCGAAATACGCCGGTAAAATTATGAATAAACAACTTAATCATCAAAACGGAAAGCCATCTCCAAAATACCTATATAATCCAAAAAACAATTTGAAAATGGGAATCGGATATTTACGCTGGTTAGCAAATAATAAATGGTCTGCTGTTCATAAAAAAACAAATCTGGAATATTGTTTGATTTGCAGTTATAACGGAGGTCCCGGCTCAATCTATAAAGCGATGACCGGCAAAATGCGAAAAATAAGTCAAAAAAAATGGGATAAAATGATGAATAATTTGAATAAGATGAGTAGTAAAAAACTTTTTAAGCAGTTAAAAAAGAAAATCCCTTTTAAAGAAACCAGAGATTATCTTCAAATTGTTGTAAATCGAGAAAACAAAATTTATAAAAAATAGAAAAAGGGCAATTGAAAGATTGCCCTATTCTTCCTTAAAAATTGTAAAGAACTTTAAGATACAAATTTTCATAATCTTTCACTGTGATATTTTCCACATCATTTTCAGCTGTGCTATAACCAAGATAAATATTGCAATTATCATTATATTCCCAATGAAAATTTGAAAAAATTCCTAAATGTTTAGAATAGCTTTCACTTTCATAATTGTTATACCTAATACCATTAGAAATTCCCAAACGATTAGATATATTAAAATAAATATCTCCATTTCCTAAACAATAGCTGTCATCAACAACGGTATTTTTAGGTAAATCGGTGTATTCTTTAAACGTCAATGAAGCATTATAAGAAATAAAAGGTTTAATAGTACCATTAATTGAAAACGAAAAAGATTTTTTATGATAAAGGTCTTCTAAATAATAAACTAAAGATTTCGCTTGAGAATAATTTATTGATGGTTCAATAATGTCATATTTTTCATATCTAATCCCTAAATTTGCATTATACCAATCGAAGGATTTTTCATTATATTTTTCAGAACCTATATTTCCATTCATCCAAAAATTAAATTTGTTCTCGGTATCAAACCAATAATTAAATCCGACACTTTTATCAGGATTCTCATCATCAAAGTTATCTATTAGAATATTCGACCAACCGGAAATCCCAAAATTAGTAATAAATTTTCCATTATTTTCATTGTTGTTATTATTGTAATTGTAATTCAGATTCATTGAATAATAATCCGTTTGATTAATACTACCCATATCAGCTTTAAAATCTTTGCTGAGACGAGAAATTGAACCGCTCCAATTCATATCACCTTTTTTCCCGCTATATCCAACATTGGCATAATAGCCGGTTTTCTTTACATCATTTTTATATAGAGAAAAATTTGAATTTATCCAAATATAATTATTATCGAAAATCTCTAAAGTTGGAGTCAAATGTAAAACTTCATTATGATATTTGTCTTTCATTCTATTCAAAACTGTCATTTGCAAACTAAATTTATCACCGTTCCGTTTAATAGCAGCAATATTATAAAAATCATCGCTATTTGTAATTTCACCATTTTCAGTAACTTTCTTATCCAAAGATGATAAAATTCCCCAAGAATACTTTGAATTATCTGAAGTAATTTTTACTGCATATTTCGGTTGCATAATATTACGAGAATAAAATAAATTCTCATCAACGCCAAAAACATCCAAATCTTCCACAAAAAAATATCTGTTTTCATTAAATCTCGGAGCATATTTTACGTTGAAATTATCATCTTCATTATCAATTGGAACATCCGAAAAATCAGGATTGACAGAGACTTTCACCTTTGTTGAAAAATTGGGATTAAATGAAAAATCAGCGCCAAAATTGTCTTTATCAAAAGAAGATTTCTTTTTATCCAAATCGTATTTGTAAATAAAATATGGTTTGATTTTATAATTTTTATTAGATTCTATTTTATTAGGAATCGTTATTGCCATTGCTTTGCGGAAATAATCCTTTCTCATACTTGTTTGAAGATATGGAACTGAATAATACTCATCATCTTTTTGATTATATTTTGTGAAAATTATTTTCCATTTATAGGGAGCTTTACCGGAAAATCGTAAATCCTTAAACGGTATTTTCATCAAAGATGTCCATTTGTTTTTTGAAATATGATTTTTGTACCCATAACTACTATCCCAATTATGATCCATATTCATATTTTCATCTCGAATCCCATCCAACTTACTTCCCAATGGAAAAGAATAAAATACGTAAGAATAATAGTTTTTTTCATTGGTAATAATTTGGGCACGGAAAAAATCAGCATCGGGATAAACATCATTTGGAACAAACGTTCCTTTATCAAATTTGTCATTAAGCATGGATTCCCATTGGATAAATAAATCTTTACCATCTTGCCAAAGCCAAACATCGGTTGGAAGTTCTAACTTTAATGAATCATCAGGACTTATTCTTACAAAACCTGATATATGATTTTCACTTGTTTTCAATTCTGTTTTAGAAAAAGGGACAATAAAAGCATTTAAATAGATTAAATTACAAAACAACACTAAACTAAAAATAAATTTCATTCCTACTCCTTAATTGTGAATATGTTGTATTTATATGCAATTTGAATGCCAATAGTTATTTCTTTATATTTTAATGAGTTATGGAAATAATGGTCAAAATGGAATAACTTTTATATCATTATGATATGATTTAATGTTGGATTGAATAAAATAGTCGGATAATTATTTTTATTATTATCCGACTAAAACAAACTATTTTATGTATCTGCCAATTATTTTTTCTTTTTCTCCGGAACTAATTAATTTTTTTAGATTTTTATTAAATTGGTCTCTAATAATTTTGTCTCTAAATGCAACCTTATAGTGCGTTTCGGGAAAAATCTTATGAACGGTATATTCAGCAGAAGTATCACAAAGTTTATTTCTTTCTCGATAATACTTAAAAATATTTATATCCATAACCAGTGCTTGAACTCGTTTCTTATACAACAATACAATTTGACGATCTTGAGAAGCTATCTCGGAATATTCCGAATTATTATCGGCCATATTCTTAAAACTTTTTCCTAAATACAACTTTGCATCCTGAAAGGCTGCAATTGATAATTTAGATAAATCGTTTAGATTATTGACCTTTATGTTGCTATTTTTAAGTGTTATTACAACATTCTGATAAGTAATGTGTGAATCACTGTAATAAACATTTTTTAATCCGGAAGATTCATTTAAAGTCAATGCCAAATCTGCTTTTCCTGTTTCTAAAGAATGCTTTACTCTTTTGAATGGAACATACATCGGTTTGAGTGTATAGTTTGACATCCCCAATGTCTCTTTTACAATATCATACTCAATACCACTATTTGATGAGGTAATTACATACGGTGGTAGTGCCAATCCAATTGCTCCGACTAATTCTTTTGCAAACATTGTTGATACTGATGCCAATACCAATAATATAACCAGAATCCTTTTCATTTTCTAACTCCTTACTTATTTTTTCGCAATGCGATAAAATGAATTTAATTCATTCTTTTTTCTGTCAACTTTTTTATTTTGCTAAAAGGTTGCTGATAAGGAATTTAAGTATTATTTTCCCAACGCTGAAATTCATCATTTAAAGAGCCATTTAATGAAATCAAAGTAGCAAAGCCCCCAAACCATATCTCCTGTTTCCTAAAAAAATTGACAAAGATGCGGGGGAAAAAAACTTCAAAAAAAATAATAATCGAGGTACAAAATGGAATTATCATCAAGAGCGGAATTAATTCAAGCTTCACCAATTAGAAAATTGATGCCCTTTGCTAATGAAGCAAAAAGCAGAGGTATCCATGTATATCACTTAAATATCGGGCAACCTGATATCAAAACACCAAAAGAAATGATGGACGTTTATCATAATTATTCTGATAAAGTTTTGGCGTACGGTCCTTCTCAAGGATTGGAAATTTACCGAAAAGATTTGGTTAGATATTATAAAAATCACAAAATCAATTTGCAAATTGACGACATAATTGTTACAACTGCCGGTTCTGAAGCAATTGTTTTTGCCTTATATGTTACGTGTAACCCAGGTGATGAAATTATCGTCCCGGAACCTTTTTATACCAATTACAACGGGTTTGCCACAATGGCCGGAGTGAAAATTAAACCTCTCACAACTTATGCGGAGAACGGATTTGCTCTTCCTGAAAATGACAAAATTGAAAAATTAATTTCTAATAAAACAAAAGCAATTATGTTGTGTAATCCCGGTAATCCGACCGGAGCGGTTTATTCGAAAAAAGAACTGAAAAGAATTGTCGATTTGGCTAAAAAACACAATCTTTACGTTATTTCCGATGAAGTTTATCGCGAATTTACTTACGACGGAACGCATCACACCAGCATTTTGGAATTTCCGGAAATAAAAGATAAAGCAATTATGGTTGATAGTATTTCCAAAAGATATTCCGCTTGCGGAGCGAGAATCGGCTGTATTGTTTCTAAAAATAAATCTCTTATGTCTTCTGTTTTGAAATTTGCTCAAGCAAGATTGTGCCCACCAACGATTGATCAATTAGCTGCTGATGCTTGTATAGATTTGGAGAAAAAATACTTTGAAGATATTTTAGAAGAATATAAAAAAAGACGAAATATTGTTTTTGAAGAATTACAAAAAATCGAAAATGTTTTGTGCGTAAAACCTCAAGGTGCGTTTTATATTATTGCCAAATTACCGATTGATGATGCCGAAGATTTTGCAAAATGGATGCTTTCAGATTTTAATCGAGATAACGAAACTGTAATGTTTGCACCGGTTCAAGGATTTTATTCAACTCCCGGTTTAGGTAGAGATGAAATTAGAATCGCTTACATTTTAAATGAAGAAAGTTTGAAAAAAGCAATGTATCTTTTAAGAGAAGGTCTTAAAGAATACAAATCTCTCAAAAATAAATAAACTAATTAGGAAGCGTTTTTCGCTTCCTTTTTTCTTATGAAAATATATAAAGATATTTATGATTTTGGATTTTATTACTATTCCAGATTAAAAAATATTGTAAAATATCGAGAATTAAGGGCTGAACTTTATTCTAAAAAAAATATTTGCAATTTGAAAATTCCCGATAATGTTCAGAAGCAAGACCTTTTTAAAGATTTGAAAAAAAACTATAAAGGTTTGATTAAAATTAACGGAGAAAATTTCTTTGTTATCCCGACAGCGATATTGAAAATACCGGAAACAGAAGAAAAATACCTATCAATGATAAAATCTCAATCTCGAAATAAAATTAATAAAGCTATTAAAAATAGTGTTTACTGTAAAATATTTAGCTGGAATGATTTTCTTGATGATATTTATGAAATACACAAATCTAAAGCGTTTAGACAAGGTAAATTGATGTCAAAATCATATCTTGAATATCCAAAATCTTTTAATGATGAAAATGAACTTGCCGAAGTTATTCACCTTGGTGCTTTCCAAAATGAAAAGTTGGTCGGATATGTCGAATGGTTTCGATGGGGAAATTTTGCTGCTACAAACAGACTTCTCGGACATGGAGACTTCTTAAAATTAGGAATAATGAATCTTTTGTTTTTTGAATCTTGTAAATTTTCATTGAAAAATAATATCGAATATCTGGCATATTATACAATGTTAAACAACTCTTCTTTGGATAAATTTAAGAAAAATATCGGATTTAAGAATTTTTTGATAAAATGGGATAGAAAGGTTTAGGCTATAAGGTTTTAGATTTAATAGGAAAATTTTAGGGAAGAAATTATTAAAAATATTTTATATTTGAACTTTCGAATCCACGTAAAAAAAGCATAAAAATCAATTCTAATAAAAATAAAATAACTTTAAATTGACACTTTGTTTTTTTTTAAATTTGTTGTTGAAAAATAAATAAACACAAAAAGGTTATGCGAAATGCTTGGTAAACGGTGGAAAATCCTCAATACTTTAAATATTGATCAGATTGAAATAAAAAATAGAATTTGCTTGGAATGGAATTGCCCTGATTTGGTTGCGGAATTGCTCGTGAGAAAAGGATTAACGGATTCTTCCGAGATTAAAAAATTTTTTAAACCAAAATTAGAGGATATGCACGATCCTTATCTTTTCAAAGATATGGAAAAAGCTGTTGATAGAATTCTTCTGGCAATAAAAAATCATGAGAAAATAACAATTTATGGTGATTATGATGTTGACGGTACGACCTCTACATCAGTGCTTTATCTTGGGTTAACCTCCATAAATGCAATTGTAGATTATTATATTCCACATAGAATGATCGACGGTTACGGCTTGACTTTGACCGGTATCGATTTTATTAAAAAGAACAAAACCTCGCTTGTCATAACGGTCGATTGCGGAATTAACGGTATTGATGAAATTAAGATGATGAATGATTTTGGCGTCGATGTTATTATTACCGATCATCACAATCCAAAAGAAGTGTTACCTAATGCTGTGGCAATTATTAATCCAAAAGTCGTTGGATGTACTTATCCTGATTTTAATCTGGCGGGTGTTGGAGTAGCGTATAAATTATTGATGGGTGTTTATAAAAAATTAGGGATGGACACTTCAGAAAATATCAATAAATACTTGGATTTGGTTGCCCTCGGAACAATTGCTGATATTGTACCATTGGTTGGAGAAAATAGAACTTTTGCTTATTTGGGACTAAAACATATTCTTAATAAAAAAAATATCGGGCTAAATTCTTTAATTAATTTAATTGGTTTAACAAACAAGAAAATTGATGCTAATGATATTGTTTTTGCCATTGCACCAAGGATTAATGCTGCCGGAAGAATGGGTAGTGCGATGAGAGCAGTGGAGATGATGATTTCCAAAGATCCTTCTGAAAGCGATGAATTAGCTCAAATTATTGAAAGAGAAAATTCCTTAAGACAACAAATTGATCATAAAACTTTTGATGAAGCTTGCGAAATAATCGAAACAAAATATAAAAATCTTGATGAAACAAAATGTATTGTTGTCTCTTCCGATGATTGGCATCCCGGTGTAATCGGTATTGTTGCCTCAAAATTGGTGGAAAAATATTATCGCCCTTCTTTTATGATAACTTGTAATGAAGGAATTGGAAGCGGTTCCGGACGAAGTATTGCCGGATTTGACTTGTTTGAAGCTTTGAAAGATTCTTCCGATTTATTGGAAAGTTATGGTGGTCATAAATATGCTGCCGGACTTTCAATTGCACAAGAATATTTGGACAAGTTTGAGAACAGAATTAATAAGTATTCCGCAGAACATATTCCTCCCGAAGATTTTATTCCTCCTTTGAAATTAGATTACAATTTGGAACTTTATGAAATTACTAACAATTTGATGAAATGGCTCAATAAGTTTTCTCCATTCGGACCGAAAAATATGCGACCTGTTTTTTACACGAAAAAAGTAATGATTGTAACTTATCCTTATAATGTCGGGACAAATCATCTAAAACTAAAAGTTATGAAAGATGGTTGTGAATTAAATTTGATTGGATTTAATTTGGGTGGTTTTTTACCGCTTTTAAAGAAAAATGCTTTTATTGATATTGCTTATACTTTAGATGTTGTTTCGTGGCAAGGTAAAAAATCTATTCAAGGTAAATTAAAGGATATTGCAATTGTTCGTTCGGAAGATTAAATTTCTTGGGATTATCGCTCTATTTTTTATTGCGTCTTGCGTTCAAATAAATTTAGCAACCCCCAAAGTTTCCGTTTCAAAAATTACAAAAGTTGGAGAATTACAGTTTAATTTCAAAATTAAAAAATTTTCTTATTCTGTTATCGATTCTACCTTTTTTTTGATGGATGAAAATCAAAAAATACATATAATTAGGAATAGTAAAGAGGTAAATATTATCGGCGGAACTGGTTTCGGTTCTAATCAATTTCGCGAATTAACAGACTTTTGTATTGATAAAAACGGTCATCTTTTGACTTTGGATAGAATGAGAAAAATGCTGATTGTGTTCGATTCGCTTGGAAATAAACTTTCTCAAATAGATATTTCATTCATTAATTCTCCGCTTTTGATTGCCCAACTTGATTCAGGATATTACGCTTGTTTTGATAATACAACTAAAGAAGCAGTTATTTTCCCGGAATGGAAAACTAAAGATTTATTAAAATTCGGACAATTTGAAATTAATTCACCAAAATATTTAAAAACTAACTTAACAAATATTATTTTCTATGATTCTCAATCAGATAAAACTTTAATTTATGATG
>JAMOQM010000088.1 GCA_027064005.1 Candidatus Cloacimonadota bacterium
CCAAAAGGAAAACATTCTCTTATTTGGAACGGAAAGAACGATAAAAATCAAGATGTCAGCTCCGGTGTTTATTTTTATAAATTGAATGTGGATGGAAAAGACGTTAATGTCAAAAAATGCCTTTTGAGGAAATAGAAGGCGATGATTCCTATCCTTGCTCTGCTGATTTCTCAGGAACTCCCTTTCGGGTGTCAATGGCAATTAAATCCGGTACATTTTTGGAAGTCAAAACCGGTACACTTTATTGAATAATTATAATATGATAAAAACCGCCGACAATGGAGCTTGGAAGCTTGCAAAAGTTTTTCAATAAATCTTCCATTTTTCCGAAATTTCTACATCCATCCAATAACCTTACACTCTAAACCTTAAACCTACACCCTACTTTATTTACCCTACTCCATTCACCCTTCACTTCAATTATAATTTTCTTAGAAAATCCTCGGGAAATGGTAACGGAAAAATATGAGGGAAAGATTTTCCTGAGGAATTTATTTATATGGCAAACATCTTTTTAAAAGCATCTTAACTTATTGATAGCAGGTTGATTAGGTTTAGTGAAATTAATTGGCACACGGATTGCTTTTAATACCGCTGTAGTTTATTACGAGTGATAGTGTGGTTTATTACATAGGATATGATGCCTATCTGGTTCGGTTATGGGGAATGGATGCCCCTTTTTTTTAAAAAACAAAGTGAGGTTAAAATGAAAAAGATTTTTGCAGTATTATTCTTGATGAGTTTAGGAATACTGAATGCTCAAATTAAGATAAAAAATATCGCCGATTTTTCCGGTGTTGAATCTAAGCAATTAATCGGTTACGGATTGGTTGTAGGGTTAAACGGAACCGGTGATGGTGCAAGTTCGCAGATTACGGTTCAATCAATTAAAAATATGATGGATAGATTTGGGGTAACAGTTCCTGAAAATAAAATAAAACCTAATAATGTTGCGGCAGTGATAGTTACTGCTTCACTTCCTCCTTTTTCGAAAGTCGGTTCTAAAATTGACGTTACGGTTTCTTCTGTCGGAAATGCCAGAAGTTTGGAAGGCGGATTATTACTTTTAACTGAACTTCACGCAGCGAAAGGTGAAATATTTGCCTCAGCTCAAGGTCCTGTTTCGATAGGTGGATTTAATACTGCTTCCAAAGGGAATAAAATTAGGAAAAACTACACTTTGGTTGGAAGAATTCCTAACGGTGCGATTCTTACAAAATCAAATTCAAATAATATTATCCAAAATGGTGATATTGTCCTAAATTTGCGAGAAGGGGATTTTTCTACTGCTGAAAAAATTGCTAAAAAAATTAACAAATTTTTAAAGATAAATTTGGCTACTGCTCAAGATTCAAAATCTATTTCAATTATTGTGCCGGACAGCGTTTCTTCATCAAATAAAATTGTTCGATTTGTCTCTAATATTGAGAATTTGGAAATAATCCCCGAGCAAAAAGCAAGAGTTGTTATTAATGAACGAACCGGGACTATTGTTTCCGGTGGGAATGTTACAATTTCTGAGGTTGCGGTTTCTCAAGGAAATTTGGTTATTCAAATTCATAATAATTCCGAGGAATTAAGTTTGGGTGGATTTACACATAAAACTACTGATACAAATATCGAAGCGGTTGCAGATAAAGCCCGGGTTTTAGTTATGAAAGCAGCAACAGTTCAAGATTTAGCTCGAACTTTGAATAGCATTAAAGTTACTCCGCGAGATTTAATATCTATTTTCCAATCACTAAAAGTTGCCGGTGCTTTACAAGCCGAGTTGATAATTTTATAGGAGTGGAAAATGCTACCGATTAAATCATACGATTCTTATCACGATGTTCAGAGAACAAATGAATTCAAAAATCTGAAAAATAAGATTGTAAATGCTTCTGAAAATCATGAAAAAGCTCTTGAAGCTGCGAAAGGATTTGAGGCAATGATGGTTAAACAAATGCTGAAAAGTATGACTTCCAGTCTTCAAAATAAAGGATTTTTTGGGAAAGCTCCCGGAAGTGATGTTTATCAAGATATGTTTATGGATTCAATGGCTCGTCAAATTACCGATCAAGGTCATTTGGGTTTAGCTAACATAATTATAAAAAATATGGAAGCGGGAAATGAGAGGAAACCTCTTGAAATTAGAGAATTGAATTCTGATGATAAAATTGTAACGAAAAAAGAATTTAGTACTAAAAGACAAACAAATAAGAAGAGAACTATTCTTGAGAAAAGATTATCCAAATATGATGAGATAATTACAAAAGCTGCTAAGAAATATAACGTTGATAAGAAAATTATAAAATCAATTATTGCTGCTGAAAGTTATGCAAATCCAAACGCTGTTTCCGGAGCCGGAGCTAAAGGTTTGATGCAATTAATGGATAAAACAGCTGATTCTCTCGGAGTAAAAAACTCATTTGATCCGCAAGAAAATATAATGGGTGGAACAAAATTCATTAAACATTTATTAAAAAAATATGATTCAGTTGATCTCGCTTTGGCAGCTTATAACGCCGGGCCTGGAAATGTAGATAAATATAACGGTGTTCCTCCTTTCAAGGAAACACAAAACTATATCAAACGAATAAAACAATTTTATTCAGTATTAAAATAAGGGGTTATCATGGAAGCTCTAACACAAGACTTTTTCAAATTATGGGAAGACGAAATTGCCGCTTATCAGGAAGTAGCTTTGATTTTAGATGAACAGAAAAATACTTTAATGAAGTGGAATATCAAAGAATTTCAAAATGTAACGCAAAAAGCTGCGATGACAATTAGTCACGCACACACAATTACCGATAGAAGAAATGATTTGATGGAATCAATATGTTTGCTAAAAAACATCGAACCGGGTCAGACTTCTTTAAAAAATCTCGACACTGTTTTTGAAGACGAAGAAATACAAGAAAAATCACGCATATTCTTCAAAGTATTTTCTAACACTCTTCGTAAAATCGATAGTCTTTCAAATGAAAATAAAGAACTTATCAGAACCGGCTTAGAACTTGTCGGAGATAATTTGGAATTAATTGCCGACATTATTGATCGAGATCGAGTTTATAGTCGCGTTGGAATCGTTAATCAATCCGGAACATCACTTCTCATAAACAAAAGAGTTTAACATGTTTGAACTTATCGGCATTGGAAAATCGGCTCTTCAAGTTAATAAAAAGCAACTTGAAATAATCGGTAACAATATTGCCAATGTTAACACTCCCGGTTATAGTCGCCAGAGAGCTGTTCAAGATCAAGCGACTTCTATTCGAGATGCTTTAGGGTCAATTGGACAAGGTACGGTAATAAATCGTATTGAAAGAATGCGAGATGAAAGGCTGGATGATCAATATTGGAAAAAGCAAACAGATGTCGGATATTGGGAAGCTAAATCTCAAAATCTTCAAGAATTGGAAGCTCAACTTCAAGAACCTTCAGATAATGGTTTAACAGAATTATTTAATAAATTTTGGAATTCATGGGATAATCTCTCAAATAATCCGGACGGACCTTCCGGTGATGTTATGCGAATAAGTCTTATCCAAAATACAAAAAATTTAACGAGCAGATTGAACGAAGTTGCCAATTCCGTAATTGATAAACGAAAAGAAATAAACAACCGAATTTCTTCAGATGTTGATAAATTGAATTCTCTATTTTCTGATTTGAGTACTTTAAATATCAGAATTGAAGAAAGTAAAGCCAATGGGCAGGATTGCGGTTCGTTACTTGATCAATACGATAAAAAATTGGATGAACTTACTAAATACGGGAACACGAAATTAATCACAAGAAATGACGGAATCAGAATTATTTATTTTGGCTCTGATGAAGTTGTTAAAGGTGCCGAATATAGAAAATTAGAGGCATTAACCGATTCTTATTCGGAAAGTGGTTTTAACCGCAGTAAAGTTGTTTGGAGTGATAATCTTAAAGAAGTAAATAATTTGAAAAACGGTAAATTGAAAGCTCTGGAAAGTTTACGCGATACTGATATGAAATCTTATAAAGATTATTTGGATACAATTGCTAATACACTGGTTTCAAAAATAAATGAACTGCATTCTTCAGGATATGATTTACAGGATCCTCCCGGAACCGGACATAACTTTTTTGATGAAAAAACAACCGGAGCTCAGGATATAAAAATAGACAGTATTTTAGAAGCAAATCCGGAATTTATTTCCGCTTCAAAAACAGGGGAGACCGGAGATAATCAAGTTGCCTTGGAAATATCTCAATTACGAAACGGAAGCTCTATCGGAGATGATAGTTTTCAGGAATATTATGCAAAATTTTTAAATCAAATCGGAAGTGATTCCGATAATGCTCAAAACCAAGAAAAAATTCAAAATGCAACCTCAAACCAAATAGATACTTTTAGAGAAAATGTAAAAGGTGTATCAATTGATGAAGAAACTGCAAATTTAATAGCTTACCAACAAGCATATCAAGCGGCGGCAAAAATAATCGCAACAGCCAATCAAATAATGGATGTGATTATGCAAATGGTGTAACCAGGGATGGAAAAAAATACTAGGATGGTGAAATTATGTTAATACTCACAAGAAAAGTCGGTCAGTCAATCTTAGTCGGAGATGATATTGAAATTATTTTAACTGATATTAAAAAAGGCTCGGTTAGAATAGGAATAGTTGCTCCAAACGGATTACAAATTTACCGAAAAGAAGTTTTTGAAAGAATTAAAGAAGAAAATTTAGAAGCGGCTAAAAACGCTGTAATGTCCAAAGATTGGGATAAAATTTTTAATATTTTAAAAACCCATCTCGGAGGAGAAGATGAGAGTAACAACTAACTTGATATTTAATAATCTCTTAAATAGTCTGACAAATAATAGAGATAAATATCAAAATATTCAAAAAATCATAAGTAGTGAACAGAAACTTTTTGTTCCTTCTGATGATCCTATCGGAATACGGAATTCCGCAATTTACCGTAAAGATTATTCGGCTTATGAACAATATGGAAAAAATTTAGACCAGGCAAAAGATCTTTTAACTGCTACAGACAGTTCGTTTGATCAAATAAATTTATTATTAACTAAAGCAAGAGGAATTGCGGAAGTTAACGCTTCGGAAAGTTCAACAACTCAATCTAGATCGATGGCGGTTGATCAAATTGATGAGATTATCAAACAGTCTGTTCAGGAAATGAATCGAGAGGTTAACGGAAGATATATATTTTCCGGATTTAAAACTTCGACTCCACCTTATTCAAATGTCGGGAAAGTTTCTAAACCTTATGCAAATGTCAGCAATCAATGGGACGGGACTTTAGAAGTTAACGGTGATTATCAAGGAACGGAAAACAAAAATTATTTAGTTAAAGTAGTAACTCCGGGTACTTATGGATTTGCCGAGTATAAAATTTCGGAAGACGGTGGAACTACTTGGAGTAATAACCGAACTTTAACAAATACAATTCATCTTTATGATGAGGATAATGGTGAAGATTCCGGATTAACGATGGTTTTTAACGGCTCAGGTTCATTTGCTGTCGATGATCAATTTAAAGTATATGTCGGTGCCGGTAAATATAGTGGTGATGATGGTTCAATCAAAATAAATGTCGGGAAAAATACCACGCTTGCGACAAATATTTCCGGGCAAGAAGCATTTGAGAACAATGATTATTATGGAATTTTAAATCAATTGAAAATAGGTTTGGATAATGATAACACTTCGGAAATTTCTGACGCTTTAGGGAAGCTAAACGATCTTCAGGAAAATATTCAAAAATCTATTGGTAAAGAAGGGATTTTGCTTCAACAAACATCAGTAATAAAAAATAATTTAGATTCAGTTAACAACGATGTTTTGAAGAGAATTCAGGATATAGAAAAACCTGATCTTGTAAAAGCAATGTCGGAATTTTCATTACAACAAAACGCATTAAATTCATCGATAAATATGATGTCAAAAGTATTTCCAACCTCATTATTAAATTATATTTAAGGGAGTATAAAATGAAAAAAATAAAAATAAAATCTCGACTTGGTGAGATAGAAATTGATCCTCAAACAACAATTATTTTTGAACGGGGGATTTTAGGATTTCCTGATTTGAAAAAATATGTTCTAATTGATTTAGATCCCTCTTCACCGTTAAAACTTCTTCAATCTTTAGAAGATGAAACAATTGGTTTTGTAGTTACTAATCCTATAATTTTTAAACCTGATTATGGAATTAAGATAAAAAGAAATGATTTGGAAGAAATTGGCATAACTAATCCAAAACAAATTTTGTCTTTGGTTATTGTTCATGTTCCAAAAAATCCGGAAGAAATGACAGCAAATCTGAAAGGTCCGATCATTATTAATTCTAAACTTAGAAAAGGAAAACAATTGGTTTTGGATCAAACAGATTACGAATTAAAATACAGGTTGCTTCCAAAAATGAAAAAAGCAGCAAATGATAAATAGGCAAACAAGTTAAGTTTGCCTTTATTTTTCATCAAAGTTTATAATTGTCTGTTGTACCTGAGAAATTGGTTCGAGATTAAAATGTTTATAAGCTTTTAAAGATGCTTTTCTGCCTTGCATTGTCCTTTCCAAAAAGCCCTGCTGAATAAGATAAGGCTCATATATTTCCTCAACTGTTCCCGCATCCTCACCAACTGCTACCGCAATTGTTTTCAATCCTACCGGTCCGCCATGATAATTTTCAATAATTATTTTTAGAATTCTAATATCCATATCGTCCAATCCTAAATGATCTACATTGAGCATTTTTAACGCTCGCAAAGCAATATCTTCCGTAACAATTCCATTTCCTTTTATTTGAGCATAATCACGAACTCGTCGCAATAATCTATTTGCAACTCTTGGAGTTCCACGACTTCTTAATCCAATTTGATAAGCACCCTCATCTTCAATAGGAAGATTTAATAAATTAGCCGATCTTTTTATGATTTTGATAATATCATCAAGATTGTAATAATCCAATCTTAAAACAATTCCGAATCTGGCTCTTAAAGGTGATGTTAACAATCCGGCACGAGTCGTCGCACCAATTAAGGTGAAAGGTTCCAAATCAATTTTTAACGCTCTGGCACTGGGACCACTATCGAGGATAATTTCCATTTCAAAATCCTCAATCGCCGGATACATATATTCTTCGACAACGTGATTTAATCTGTGAATTTCATCTATAAAAAAAACATCGCGAGGTTGTAAATTTGTTAAAATACCGGCTAAATCGGAAGGCTTTTCCAATACAGGTCCTGATGAAACTTTAATTTTAGTCTCTAATTCATTAGAAATAATATTTGCTAAAGTTGTTTTTCCTAATCCGGGAGGTCCATAAAATAGAATGTGATCTAAAGGCTCTCCTCGTAATTTTGCCGCTTGAATTGAAATTTCTAAAATTTCTTTGATATGATCCTGACCAACAAAATCAGAAATCTTTTTTGGACGCAGAGATCGGTCAAATTCATGATCAATTTTTGATTCATTTGGCGATGATATTCGTTCGAGCATATTTCCTCCATATTTTTTTAGTCATTATTTTTAAATGTTATATTTTGGAAACAAAAAAATTATTTGATGCATTAGAGAAGCAAATTATGAGTCGATGATTTTTGAGAGAATTTATTAAACAGAGGAGTTTTTTTTTAATTTAGTTTTTTAAAAGTATTGTCGATGATGTTTTCAGTCTAATTTTTTGCAAAAATAATGGTCGTCTAAATGTACCGATATTATAGGAAGTTGGGACTGTTTGAAAAATTCAATATTTCCCGGCATCCTATTAAATTTCTAAGGTCATATTTCCCGATAGGAGTATTTTTATGGCAAAGAGATAACTTTATTTTTTTGTTTGATTTTTAGTTTTTTCCATTTATTTGATTCATAATTGATTTTGAATTTGTAAGGAGGTTCTGCAGTTCCTAGTCCAAAATGTTGTTGCAATGATTGTTGATTGGAAGTTCCTTTTCCACCTTGAATTTCCCGAATAAGTTTTTTATTTTTTCCAATAAATAGAATTTTTGTGCCAATACCATCAATGTGAGATTTGCCTTTAATATTTAATGTTATCCAATTATTATCATTTTTTGTCACATTACTGAAAAGCTGAATTTCTCCACCAGCTAATAAAATATCAATAGTTCCGTTATTATCAAAATCTGCACAAGCAGTTCCCCATCCGTTAAGATGACGAACTCCGGACAAATAGGAAATATCGGTAAAAGTTCCATCTTGATTATTGTGATACAAGACACTTGGATGATTTTCATAAACACAAGTAATCAAGAGATCTAAATAACCATCATTATCAAAATCCGCCCAACAAGGTTCTGATTGCGTCTCATTATATTTAATGCCGGAAAATTCTCGTTTATCAACAAACGTTCCATTTTCATTTTTGTATAATTTGGTTTTATTGGAAAAATCTATATAACGTGGATGAGCTAAATTGGCAGTAATTAAATCAAAATCACCATCACAATCATAATCTCCCCATTCGCTTCCGATTGTATGTCCCCACCAACCGTTAGTTTCTTCACCGGCGATACCATATTCATGAGCTTTATTAGAAAAATGTCCTTTTCCATCATTTATAAAAAAGAAATTTTCTTGAAGTCGATAATTGGAAACAAAAATATCAATATCACCATCTAAATCAAAATCACAAGCATTTACACCTCTTCCGGCTCGGGGGATATTATCTTTTGGTAAAAGACCAAAACTTTTTGTAACTAGTTGAAATGTGCCATCTCCATTGTTTTTCCAGACTTCATCCTCATTATTTACATAATTTGCACTTTGATAATTTGCATAATATATATCCAAAAAATCATCTCCATCTAAATCTGCAATTCCCATTCCTTCGGTGCTGATGGCATTATCTATAATTGAATTTGATTGTTTTTTGAATTTGGAATCTTCTTGTAACCACAAAGTTTCAGGATCTTTAGTAACAATATCTAATAAACCGTCGTTATTCATGTCAGCCCAAATTGCTCCATTTCCACGTAAAGAATCTTTAAAAGCAGAATTTGTAACTTCGAGGAAATTCTTACCATTTTCATTATGAAATAATCTTGAACCGTTTAGTAAAAGGTCATCAAATCCATCATTATCATAATCGCCCCAAGCAACTCTTCCGGCGATAACTTTAGATAATCCCATTTCATTTGTAATATCTTTAAAGACCGGTCCGTTATATTTTTTTTTGTTCCTCACAAAATCCATAATCTTTGTATCATCTAATTTTTTTGTTTCTAATAATTTGTGCAAAAGTGAATCAGCTTCTAAAACATATCTATTTCTGGAATCTCCTTCTATCAATGCATTTATGCAGGCATCTATTGCTTTATCATTTTCTCCCAAAGCTTGTAATGCTTTTGCTTTTTGATAATAACAACCGATATAGGTTTCTTCATCGTTTACGCCTAATTTTTTGGCAGATAATTCTTCCTCTATTAACTTAATTGCTTCTTTATTTGCATTTCGTTCTAACAACATTTTTGCCAGCATTTCAGTACATTTTTTTGATGCTGCCCGGTGTTCCAAAAGCCATTGCTCTTTAGGGTAAAATTCCGGTTTCCAATCAGATTTTGCCAATTTCAGAGCAGTTCTTAAATATGATTCTAAAACTGAATTATCTTCATTGGAATATCTTGCTGAAAGATAATAACTTTGATAATCTTTTGGAAAATCTTTTCGGTAAGAATTTAATATTACCATTAAAGAATCCTCTGATTTTGTCATGTTCAAATTATAGATTTGGTAAAGATAAATTGTTCTCTTAAATGAAGTTGCAGGATATTTAAGCAGTAGTGAATCAAGTAGAGGAATTTGTTTTTCTTCATCTCTCCAAATAGGATATAATCGATTGTAAAATTCATTTTGAGCAAGTTCCCAGGTTTTTTCAGAAGATGGGAATTTTTTTATAATTACACTATTAATTTCTTCAATATGTGAAGAATCTGTTTTACTAATTTCAACTATTTTATTATAAGGTAAATTTTCATATACATTTGCATTCAAAAAATTTAAAAAAAATAAAAATAATAATAAAAATGCTTGTTTCATGTTATTTCCTCCTTTCTTTATTTTCACATAAAAAAATATTGTTTTAATGTCAAGACTCGTTTTTAGACACTTATTCGAAATTTTTATTAAAATTGATTGTGATGCAACAAAAAAATATTTAGGAACAATTATTGCAACATTAATTTGTAAAAATCGGAGGAATGTGATGATTCGGAAATTGTTATTATTAATTGCTTTAGTTATTGTTGCAAGTTGTGCTAAACCTAAAACGCCTGTTTCGCCTTCAGAATCAAACCAATTGAAAATAGTCAGTTCTTGTAAATTAATAGGAAATCCAATAGATTTAACTGTTGATGATTCAATAATTTATGTTGCCGAAGATCAAGCAGGTTACGCTTTAATAAACACTAAAAATAATATTCTTATTTATGAGAATAACTCTATTTCAAATGTAAAATTGTATAAAACTCAAAAGCTCGCAGTGAATGCTTCTGAAAATGAAGTATTTATTTATGATAATAAGGGAAGTTCTCATCGCTCAAATATTTATGTTGCCGATATTTCAAATCCTCAGAATCCTCTTTTGATTTCAACTATTTCCGACAGTACAATGAATGTTACAAATCTTTATGCTGTTGATAATAATGAATCAAACAGCGGAGAATATCCAACAATTATTTACTGGATAAATTGGAATATCATTCATGATGTTTTTAATTTGAATAAAGGGTATTTTAGTAAACAAAACAAATATTTTGCAACTTCTTTTGAATTGCCAACATTTACTCCGAAATCTTTTACAATGGATAGCAACAATCTTTATATTGCTTCAAATCAATTGGGAATTGATATTGTAAATAAAGATGATGCTCACCGTATATCATTAGTAAATACTCCGGGTGAAGCTTTAGCGGTTATACGATATGAAAATCTTTTGTATGTGGCTGATCGTCAAGCCGGATTACAAGTAATTGATGTTACCGATATTCAAAATCCAATTTTATTGAACGATTTTGCCTTTGATACAATTGGGTATGCTCAATCTTTAGATATTGATTCTGAGAATAACTTATTGTCTGTGGCTTCAGGTGGTGGTGGCGTTTATGTTTTTCATTTGAACTATCCTAAAAAACCGGAATTAATCGGGCGTCTTGACAGTTCACAAATCGGTTATACTAATATTACAAAAATACATAAAGGAAAAGTTTTAATCGGAAGTCGTGAAAATGGTATTGTAAAGATATCAACTGAGGATTAATATATAGTTACCATTTATCAAAAAAACATATTGAAAATTTTAATGATAAACTATCAAAGAGGAGATATCGGACGTTATTGTAAATATATGAAACTTGAATGTTTTACAAAAAAAATATTTAGGAACAATTATTGCATACTTCATTGGAAAAAATCGGAGGAACGTAATGCGCCGAATATATTTATTATTAATTGCTTTAGTTACTATTGCAAGTTGTGCTAAACCTAAAACACCTTTTTCACCATCAGTTCAAACAAATCAATTGGAGATAATCAGCTCTTGTAAATTAACAGGTGATCCTATAGATTTGTCTGTTGATGATTCCTATATTTATGTTGCTGAAGATGAAGCCGGTTACGCTTTAATAAATTCTAATGATAATAGTTTGATTTCAGAATATAATAGTTTATCTTCATTTAACTTGTACAAAACCAAATATATTGTTGGTAATGCAGCAGATAATGAAGTCATATTTTATGATCGTTCAGGAACCCCAACCGTGTATGTTGCCGATATAACGGATCCTACCAATCCTACACTTCTTGCCAACATTACGGGGAGTACTTATAATGCAACTAATCTTTACGTTACGCCAAACGATGATCCTGACATGCCTGATTATTCCACGAATATTTATTGGATCTGTAAAGAAAATGAGCTGTTTAAAATAAATAAAGGATATTTTGACACAACAAACGGATATGAAGCAGGAGGAGATATTTGGTTACCCTCATATCAATTAGAATCTTTTACAATGGATAGCGATAAACTTTATATTGCTTCAAGTCAATTGGGAGTCGATATTGTAAACAAAGATGACGGTCATCGTATATCTTTAGTAAATACTCCGGGGGAAGCATTATATGTATTACGCTATGAAAATTATTTATATGTGGCTGATCGTCAAGCCGGGCTACAAGTAATTGACATAACCGATATTAATAATCCAACCCTTTTGGAAGATTTTGCTTATGATACTTCAGGATACGCTCAATCCTTGGATATTGATTCTGAGAATAACTTATTGTCCGTGGCTTCAGGTGGTGGCGGAGTTTATGTTTTCCATTTGAACTATCCTCAAAAACCGGAATTAATCGGGCGACTTGATAGTTCACAAGTCGGTTATACTAATATTACAAAAATACATAAAGGAAAAATTTTAATCGCAAGTCGTGATGAAGGTATTGTAGAGATATCTATCAAAAATAAATAAGGAGAATGTTAATGAAGAAAATTTTATTAATCGGTATTTTGATGGTTTTTGGATTATTGAATGCTGTTGGCAATCAACAATCTAAAGTATTTAATCTTGAGAAATCATCAAGAAGCTCTGTTTCTGTTAATTTTCATGTTGAAAACTACAATCAGACAAATGAAACAATTAAAGGGAAAACTTATTCTCATTTTGAAAATGAAAATTCAGCACCTACTTTGACTACCGGTAAGCCGGAGTTGCCATTTTTTTCAACCTATATTCAATTACCGAATACGGGAATAGTTGACGTAAATTATACGATAAATTCGGTAAATGAATTTCAACCTCAAAATCAGCCATATCCTTCTCAAGGAGCGGGATTTGAAGATTTAAGAACAGGCTTTGCTTATGATGAAGATTATTATCAAAACGGATCTGAGTTCCCAAATAAATTAGTGTCTGTTGGTGAACCCCAAATAATAAGAGGCGTGCGAGTTGCTGCTCTTCATGTATATCCTCTTCATTACAATGCTTCCGAAAATAAAATGAAAGATTATAAAGATATTACTATTTCTTTATCTTTCCACGAAGCGGAAAAAGGTATTAATGAAATTACCACAAATAGAAATACAAAAATGTCAAAGCCATTTGAAAATCTTTTTGGTGGAATGGTTGTTAATTATCATAATGATAGAACAGAATTTCAACAACCATCTGCTATAATTATCTATAATTCTACGTTAGCTATCGAAAATTTAGTAGAGAATCTTGCTGAACAAAAAAGAAGAAAAGGTTTTGAGGTTGCAGTAGCAAATCAAGATGTTTGCGGAACTTCAACAACTTCAATTAAAAATTATATTCAAAATGCTTATGATACTTGGGAAAATCCACCGGAATTTATTATCCTTGTTGGTGATGTTGATGGTTCAATTCACGTTCCTGCGTGGAATGAAACATTTAGCGGATTCAATGGAGAAGGTGATGTTCCTTATGTTCAATTGGAAGGAAATGATACTTTGCCGGACGCTTTTGTCGGGCGTATTTCCGTTTCATCAATTACTCAATTACAAACTTATGTGAATAAAGAAATTAGATATGAAACTTCTCCCACTATTTCCGGTTCTAGTTGGATGAACCATTCAGTATTAGTTGGAGATACTACTCCCTCAGGGAATTCTTGTGTTTTTACAGTAAAATATGCAAAAGAGTTGTTGTTGCAAAATGACCCAACTTCCACTTTTACAGAACTTTACGGTGGAGATCCAAGTGCATCAGAAACAAATATGGCTTTGAATAACGGTTCTCTTTTCTATTATTATAGAGGTTGGATTGGAATGAGTGGTTGGGGAAGTTCCGAGATTTCAAGTCTCACAAACACAAATAAACTTTTCAACGCAGTTATAATAACTTGCGATACCGGAACATACTCCGGAACAAGTAGAACAGAATTGGTTATCAGAGCAGGAACTCCCGGCAATTTGAAAGGTGGAATTTCAGCTATCGGAATGGTAACTTCTCACACGCACACAACTTTTAACAATATTTTATCAGGTGGTATTTCTTACGGATTAGTTGTTGATAATATGAGAACAATGGGAGAAGCTATTAATATGGGACGTTATGCACTTCACATGGCTTATGACGATAGCAATCCTTCTCAGGCAAATACTTTTGCTCACTGGATAAATCTTATGGGAGATCCATCAGTTAGTGCTTATATTACGATACCTAAAACTTTGAATGTTCAATATCTATCTTCACTTCCGGCCGGTTCAAACAGTATTCTTGTAAATGTTACCGATGAAGATAATGTTGCTGTTGCTGATGCAAAAGTTACTCTTTATCAAGCAGAAAGTGGTTTATCAATTTCCGGTAACTCAGATGAAAATGGTCAAGTTCGACTTTATTTCGATCCAAATACAACCGGTGAAGTTTTAGTAACAGCAACTAAAGATGACTATATTCAAAACAATGGTTCTGTTATTTTGAATGGACAACCGACAATTTCAATTACCAATATTGATGTTGATGACTCAAACGGAAATAACAATCAACAGCTTAATCCGGGTGAAACAGCCGGTTTAATGATTTCAGTAAAGAATTTTACTTCTGAAACTATTACAGGGTTAAATTGTGTTCTTACAACTAATGATGAATATGTTGAAATTGAAAATCCAACTCAGGATTTGGCAAGTATTGAGCCGGGTACAACTATCGGAATAGTTGGTTTTGAAGTTACAATACCTCCAAATTGCCCGAATAATCATCAAATTAACTTCTTACTTTCTTTAACAGACGATAGCGGAAACGATTATCAAAGTTATTATGTATTACAATCTTTGACCGGTGATGCGGAAATAGTTTCTTATCAAGTTAATGATGGCGGGAATAATATTATAGATCCGGGAGAAAGCGGAAATATTTCCTTTACTCTTAATAATATCGGAACTCAACCTCTGAGCAATGTTTATGCAAAATTAATTTCAATGAGTAACCAATTTATCGTTAATGATTCAATAGCATCTTTTGGTGATATTAATCCTGATGAAAGTGTTGATTGTTCTGCTGATGAATTTTCTTATGAAACTTTAACTCAATTAATTACAGGTCAAAAAATACCGGTAAAATTAATTATTTTTAACGATGACGGTTATCAAGAAATTGAAGATTATTCTTTAACCGTTGGTAACGCAACTTTAACAGATCCTCTCGGACCGGATTCATACGGATATGTTTGTTATGATGATGGAGATACAACTTATGAAGATTGCCCTACTTATGATTGGATTGAATGCGATCCGAGTCAAGGCGGTTACGAAGGTACTCAAGTTTCTTTAAATGATAACGGTGATAATCAAGACGATGTAACTCAGGTAGATTTACCGTTTACGTTTAAATTTTACGGTATAGATTATGACAATATTTCAATCTGTTCCAATGGTTGGATTTCATTTTTACCGACCGCCCAAGCTCAATTCAGAAATTGGAGAATTCCGGGACCACTCGGACCCGGAGCTATGATTGCCGCTTTTTGGGATGATCTATATGGTGGAAATGTTTACACATATTATCTTACGAATGAACATAAATTTGTTATTGAGTGGTCAAACGTTAATAATGCCGGTGGTGGAAATGAGACATTTGAAATTGTATTGTACGATCCACAAGCTTACCCAACAATTACAGATGACGGTCCAATTAAAATTCAATATAAAAACTGGGTAAGTCAGGACACAGGTTCTTCCAGTACTCACGGAAATTATTGCACTGTTGGAATTGAAGATCATACTCAAACAAGAGGTTTGGAATATACTTTTAATAATGAATATCCAACAACTGCAAAACCACTCGGAAATGAAACTGCCATATTCTTTACAGGTCTTCCGATGTCTCCTGATGGCGTTTATCTTTCTCTAGGAAATATCGACTTGCATGATCAAAATGACTCCGGTTATTTAGATGCCGGTGAAACCGTTGATTTAGGAGTTTCAATTAGAAATATTGGTATGACTGATGTCTCTAATGTTCAAGCTGTTTTATCTTGCACGGATCAATATGTTACTTTGAATAATTCTGACAGCGTTTATCCGTTCATCCAAGCCGGTCATGCCGCTTCAAACGATTCTTATTTTAATTTCTCCGTTTCTTCTGATTGTCCGGCTGATCATAATATTGATTTTCAGCTTGATTTAACTGCTGCTAATTATACAAGATTATTAAATTTTAGTCTTAAAGTAAATAAAGCATCTATCGATTTTGGAGATTTGTTGGTTTGGGATGGAACAGGAAATAATGACGGAATTGCCGATCCGGGTGAAACAATTAATTTGATTGTACCAATCGAAAATAATTCATTTTCAAATACCGGAGAATTAAATGTAAGCCTTTCTTCATCTAATCCAAATATATCTATAACTAATGGATTACATATTCTTAATAATGTACCTATTTCGAAGACTTTACAAGTTAGCTTTGAAATATTGATTAATTCTAATTGTCCTGATAATGAAAATGCCGAATTTGAAATAAACGTTTCCGGTGAAAATATAAGCACTATTAATTCTTCCTACAATCTCGGGATTGGGTTTTCTTCTTTTAGCAGTGATTTTGAAGAAGATAATGGCGGGTTAACTGCCGACAACGGTTGGGAATGGGGTGTTGATAATTCTATTGGTGCTCATTCAGGGACAAAAGTTTGGGGTACGGTTTTAAATGGCGATTACGGAGATAATGCAAATTATAACTTGGATACTCCGGAAATTATGATTCCTAATCAATCCACTTTGCAATTTTATCACAAATATGCATTTGAAAATAACTGGGATGGTTCTCAACTTCAAATTTCTATTGATGGCGGAAATTCATTCGATATCTTAATACCAAATGAAGGATATCCTTCTGACGGAGTTTCAGCTGTACAAGGACCTTGCTATAATGGAACAATTAATGATTGGCAATTAGTTACTGCAGATTTATCTCAATATGGTTCAAATAATATTATTATTAGATGGCATATGGCTTCTGATGTTAGTGTAACAAAAACCGGTTGGTATATTGATGACTTAACGATAAACACGGTTCCGGTTCCATTATCTGAAGTTACCGGTAATATTGGAGTTGAAGGTGGAAATGCAATGCCTTCACAAGTAATTGTTTCAGCCGGAGATAACTCAACTTGTCCAAATAATGATGGTGATTACCAACTTTTTGTAATACCCGGTTCTTATGATATTACAACAACTCTTGCCGGTTATGAAGATGGTATTTATGAAAATATCAACTGCCAATCAGGTGTTGTTGTTGGTGATAAAGATTTTGTTCTACATTATCTTACTCCTGTTTCTAATTTAACTTATGAGATGAATCCGATTCAAGATGAAAGTGGCGTTTTATTAAATTGGGATTCATTAACAAACAGAAGTTTCTCAAATTATGAAGTTTATAAACAACACGGTAGCGGCTCATTTATCAAAATAAGTTCTCCAACGGAAAATTCATATTATGATTCGGATGTTATAGATTCTCATTATAGATATTACGTTGTTGCTGCTTATTCAAACGGTAAGAGTGAAAAATCTAACGTTGTTGATTTTGATTATTCTGTTACAGATAATGATGATATTAATAATCCGGTTTTAGTTAATTCATTAAAAGGAAATTATCCAAATCCGTTTAATCCGGAAACGACAATTAAATTCTCAACTGCAAAATCTTCTCACGTTCAATTGAAAATTTATAATATCAAAGGACAATTAGTGAAGACTTTAGTTAATGAAAATATGAATGCCGGAAATCATCAGGTTCTCTGGAAAGGTAAAAATAACAATAATAAATCGGTTTCATCCGGAGTTTATCTCTATAGATTGAAATCTGACAAATATGTATCTGTAAAAAAAGCTATCCTGCTTAAATAAGATGCATTTCTCTCCCAAACGAGCCGATCCGAAAGGGTCGGCTTTTTTATTAAAAATGGTTTTAAGTTATGGGAAAAATGCAAAAGTAATTGAACCGGTTGAGTTGAAACAAATGCTAAAAGCTGAGCTAATTGAAATGATTGAAAAATATTAGAGATGTACGTAACACAGCGACCTACGCAAAAAGAGAGTGGCGTCATTTAAACATTCATAATTTCGGAACTTATGCAAAACTCCTTGACGAATAGTACATAATTTTATTCATAAATATCAAGGAGAGAAAAGTGTATAATATTGCAATAGATTTTGGAACAACCAACACAATTATCGGGATTTACAATCTTGATGTTTCGCATTTTGAAGTATTTGATATAAAAAAAATCTCCAAAACGATAGGGAGTTATCGGGCAATCCCAACAAAAATAGGATATAAAAATAAGAGTGAGTACTATATTGGTAATCATCCGGAACTGCTGAATTTACCGGATCAACACATTTTTTATAAGATGAAACTCTATTTTTCAAAATTTCGTTCAAGACCTGTTAAAATTGGGAATGATAGAATTGACCATCAGCAAGCTGCCAAAAATTTTCTATCATTGATTTTGGATTTGATTCTGGCAAAATATGATAAAGATGAAATAGATACTTTTATTATAACTGCCCCGGTAATTAGTTTTGATAAATACCGAGTTTTTCTTTCGGAAATTTGCGAAACAAAAAATATATATAATTATCAAATTTTAGATGAGCCAACTGCTGTTGCTTTAGGATATGATGCTATTGCTTCTCCCGATTATCCATATATGGTTATTGATTTTGGTGGTGGCACGTTAGATGTAAATGTTATTCGTCTGAACAATGCAAAAAAAGTAAATGAAGTTAGCATTTTGGGTAAATCAGGTTCAAATATCGGTGGTTCATATATTGATAATTGGCTTTTGAAAGATTTTTTACAAAAACAGAATTTAGAACTTTCCGATATTTCTCACTTAAAAAATGAATTATTGGATAAACTTGAAAATCTTAAAATTGAGATAAACAATACAGGGATTTCTGAATTTTTCATTGAAGATAAAAAAAATGACTTTGAGATGAACTACCGGCTTTCTCTTTCTGAATTTGAACAAATTTTGGAAGCTAATTATTTTGATGAAACAATTCAAGAAACTATCGATAATGCTGTTGAATCGGCTATTCAATCCGGAATAAGAAAAAGAGATATTAAACAGATATTTTTGGTTGGAGGAAGTTCGCTTATAAAACATTTTCAAAAGATAGTTGCCAATAATTTTAGAGATAAAATTACAATTTCCGAACCGTTTTCAGCTGTGATAAAAGGCGGTTGTAAATTTATTTCCGGCTCAATTGTTGAAGATTTTTTACACCATAATTACTCAATTCAACATTTCAATAAAAATAGAGGATTTTATGAATATGAAACGATTGTTCCCCAAAAAACAAAATTCCCGCAAAATAACGTTAAACAACTAATAATTGCTACTCCGTTTTCAGGACAGGAAGAAATTGAACTTAAATTCTTTGAAGTAATGACCAATATTTATAATGAAGATAAAATCGAAGATATTACTTTTGATGAAAACGGTAATCTGATTGTGATTAGAGATGAATTAGAACAGGATAAATCCCGTAAAGTTGTACCTTTGAATACAAATACTCGCTGTTTTATTACTCTTAATCCTCCCGGTATTAAATCGGAAGATAGAATAAAACTTACCTTTCACCTAAATCAAAACAGAATATTATTGGTTGACGCAATCGATCTGAAAACAAATAAAAAATATTATGATAAATTTGAAATTGCAAGGTTGAAATGATGGTTTGAGAGTAGGATTGAAGAAAAATGTTTATGACAAAGATAGGTGTTACCATTTAAAAGGTTTATCGGCCATTTTAAAGGTAAGAATATGAGGAGATAATGATGTTATTTTTTATAAAAAATAATCCTGAAAAATTATTGGGAAAATTTAAGAAAACAAATGAGACTGAATTGAAAACAAAAATTATTATTCAGCTTATTAAACTCGATGCCGAAAAAGAAATATTAGAAATCTTTAAAGAAAATAAAACTGAAATTATAGAATACTATCTGTTTAGGAAATATAAAGATAATCCTGAAAGATTATTTTGGTTATATCAAAACGGTGTTGATAAACAAAAAACAATTGAACAAATGATTAAACTCGATGCTGAAAAAGAAATATTAGAAATTTTTAAAGAAAATAAAACTAAAATTATACAAAACTATCTATTACAAAAATATATAAAAAATAATGATATGAAGAGACTTAGACAGATAAGAAAAACAGTTGAACCTTCTGTATATTATGCAAATGAAATTGATTTGTCAAAATTGGGATTTAACTCTTTTTTCTCTAAATATTTCGACATCATTAAACTTATTAAAACGAATGAAAGTTTATTTCAAAAGTTTTTTTCCAGTTTATCAGGGAAATATAAATTATACTTCTTTCTTTCACATTTCAATCTAAAAAGATTTTTGCCGGCATTGGAATATTCTCAAAAATACAAGAATCTTCTTATCTATTTTGATAAAATCGGTGATTGTGTAAGTTATAAATTGGATAATTTTAGTAAACTGTTTGAAGAAGTTTATTCTGTTGCTCAAAAAGAAAAATCAATTGAACTATTTAGATTAGCTTACCTTTTAGATAAAAAAAAATATCAGCAAAAACTAAAATATATTGAAACAAAATTAATAATTAGCAATGATTTAAGTTTCTCAAGAAGAAACTTAGATAAAAGATATTCTGGTTTAATAAACAACGCAACGCAAAAGCAGGAAGTTGAAAGATTAATTAATGAGAAGAAACAAGAAATCAAAAGTTTATATTCCAAAGAAATATATGATTTACAAAATAATATTTTATTTTTCCCAAAACCAATTAAAAAAAATGATTTTGCAGAACAAGAAAAAAATGTTACTAATAAGATATATAAATTCAACTTAGAACATATATTAAAAGAATATACAATAGTTGAAAATGTAGAAAATTCGAAAAGCTTAATTAATTCGAATTTAAAACGCCAATTAGAATATCTTGAAGATGCTAATGAGATTATGAAACTGAAAAACAGAGCTAATAAAAATATTGATAGTTTGGTTAGTATTAAAGATTTTTGTCATATTGTTGAATGTCTAAAACCAAATCTAACAGATAAACCTCAAGTTATAAATATTTTAGGAAAAATCTTGTCCGAAACGAAATTTGAGCAAGTCCGGAAAGCTATTCTTATCTTCTCTGCCAAGAGTACAAACAGACTTTGGTTAAAATATATTCACAAAATATCTTATTTACAAAAATTACAATCTGATATTTTGAATTCTATAAAAAATAAATTCTCAACTTGGAATTTAAAATTTCTCTCTAAAATATCTAATTTAACCAATAACAGCATTAGAAAAATTAGAACCTTAAATGGACATTCAAGGCGTATTAGTAGTGTATCTTTTTCACGCGATGGGCAAACTCTTGCTTCCTATAGTGATGATAGAACAATCAAACTTTGGGATGTTGCCACCGGCAGAGAAATTAAAGCCATAAGTGGAAATTTTCCCGTGTTTTCACCCGAAGGGCAAATTCTTGCTTCTTGTGGTGGTGAGGAAATCAAACTTTGGGATGTTGCCACCGGCAGAGAAATTAAAGCCATAAGTGGAAATTTTCCCGTGTTTTCACCCGAAGGGCAAATTCTTGCTTCTTGTGGTGGTGAGGAAATCAAACTTTGGAATGTTACCACCGGTAGAGAAATAAAAACCTTAAGAGGACATTCAGATTATATTTGTAGTGTATCTTTTTCACCCGACGGGCAAACTCTTGCTTCTTGTAGTGGTGAGGAAATCAAACTTTGGGACGTTGCCACCGGTAAAGAAATCAAAACCATAAGTGGACATTCTCCTGTATTCTCACCCGACGGACATACTCTTGCTTCTGTTGATTATTGCACAATCAAACTTTGGAATGTTGCCACCGGTAAAGAAATCAAAGCCTTAAGTGGACATTCAAATGATATTAAGAGTGTATCTTTTTCACCCGATGGGCAAATTCTTGCTTCCGGTAGTAGGGATAAAACAGTCAAACTTTGGGATGTTGGCGCCGGCAGAGAAATCAAAACCTTAGGGCATTCAGATCATATTAATAGTGTATCTTTTTCACCCGATAGCAAAATTCTTGCTTCCGTTAGTAATGATGGGACAATCAAACTTTGGAATGTTGCCACCGGTAAAGAAATCAAAACCTTAAGTGGACATTCTCCTGTATTCTCACCCGACGGACAAACTCTTGCTTCTGTTGATTATTGGACAATCAAACTTTGGAATGTTGCCACCGGTAAAGAAATCAAAACCTTAAGTGGACATTCAAATGATATTAAGAGTGTATCTTTTTCACCCGATAGCAAAATTCTTGCTTTTGTTAGTGATGATAAAACAATCAAACTTTGGGATTTATCGCTCTACCTTAAGGCACAATTGGTTTTAATAAATCACCTTTTATATTTTACTTTAAATCCAAGTGTAGAAGATATAAAAGATTTAATTGAGTTTAAAAACAATATTCACAAATTACCGTCAAATATGCAAAAACCTATAGAGAATATTGTAAATAATATAATTGAGAAAGCGGGTAAAGAATCAAAAACAATAGAAATATCAAGCGAGAATAAACCGGAAAGTAAAGATATTGAGATTAAGTATTAGGAAATATGAGGAAAAGGTTTGAGAGTGATTTATAAGTTAAATTTTATTTATTCTTTACAGAAATCACTGCTTATTAGCTTTTAAAGGAAAATGGATAATTAGATATTAGTCGGAGGAATGGTGAAAATAAAAAATATTGAAGTAAAAAATTTTAAATCAATAAAAGAGATGAATCTCAAATTAGAGAATATAAATATTTTTATTGGAGCAAATGGGGCTGGAAAATCTAACTTTATATCTTTATTTGAAATGTTAGATTCTATTAGCAAAGAAAGATTTCGTAATTGGGTAAGAGAAAATGTCGGTGCAGAAAATATTCTTCATTTTGGTTTAAAAGAATCCAATTTTCTTTCGGTAGAAATAGAATTTGATCAAAACAAATATTCATTTATTCTTCAACCTCAAAAAGACGGCTCATTATATTTTAACAAAGAAAAAATAGGTTATTATACAATAAATGAAAAATTTTCAGAAACTATTATTGGACAGGGTCATTCCGAGACCAAAATATATGACTATCAAAAAATTACTCTAAACGCTAACGGCTATAGTGGCATACCGGATTATATTGTTGATGGTTTACAAAATTGGAAAGTTTATCATTTTCACGATACATCAGCCACTTCAAAAATGAAACAACCGGCATCTATTAAAAATAATAAAACTTTAGAAAATGATGCAAGTAATTTAGCCGGGAATCTATATTATCTCAAAAAAATCAATCCCCAATTATTAGAAAAAATAGAAAGTTATATTCGTTTGATTTTGCCATATTTTGATAAATTTGTTTTGGAACCATACGGTCAAAATCCTCAAAAAATAAATCTTGAATGGCTACACTATAATTCTGATAAAACATTTGGAGCATATCAACTTTCAGACGGTACATTGCGATTTATTTGTTTGGTTACGCTTCTTCATCAAAATATTCCTCCAAAAGTTATTATAATTGATGAGCCTGAATTGGGTTTACATCCGTATGCTATTACTGTTTTGGCAGATATTATCAAAAAACAATCATCTTCAACACAAATCTTTATTGCTACCCAATCAATTGAATTGATAAATGAAATGTTACCTGAAGATATTATTGTGGTCGATAATATTGAAGGAGCTTCAACATTTAAACGTTTGAGACAAGAAGAATTGGAAAAATGGTTAGAAGATTATTCTCTTGGTGAGATTTGGCAAAAAAATCTGTTGGGGGGAAGACCATAATGATTAGAATAGCAATTTTGGTTGAAGGTCAAACAGAAGAAAAATTTGTAAAACAGCTTTTGGTTAATGAATTTATGGCAAATGGAATATCTATAATTCCAATCATCTTAAAAACAAGTAGAGAGACTTCCGGTAATTCATATAAAGGTGGTTATATAACATTCACAAAAGTTAAAAAAGAATTACAAAATCTATTATCAAATTTTGATTATATCTCAACAATGTTTGATTATTATGGCTTGAGCCACGATTTTCCCCGTTATCAAGAATCAAAAGAATGTAATAATGTTTATGAAAAGGCAAAGATGGTTGAGGATGCTTTGGCAGAGGAAATAAGCTCTATAAAATTCATTCCATATATTCAAATGTATGAATTCGAAGCTTTATTATTTTCTTCAATTAAAGGCTTTAAGAAACATTATGGTTATAGAAATGCTGAAATTCAAGCAGTAATTAATCAATATCCAAATCCTGAAATTATAAATGATAGCAAAGAAACCGCTCCCTCAAAGCGTATTGAAAATATTTTCGGAAAGAATAAATTTAGAAAAACTTCTGATGGAATTATCGTTGCCAAAGAGTTAGGTTTAGAGATTATCAGAACAAAATGTAAGCATTTTAATGAATGGTTAAAAAAAATAGAAGGAGTTTTACAATGTTAAAAGAATTAGAACTGAATATCAAAGTTAGAAATACACTAATATTTATAAAAACAATTGAAGAATTTAGATTGATGAAAGATTTAGAAAAATTAAGCGGAAGATTAAATTATCAATTTAAAGAGTGGAATTTTGGAGATGACCAAAAGCCTTTAGAATTTCTAAAGAAAATTAATAAAGATCAAAATCCGACTTTATATATTATGCGAGATTTGAATCTGTTTTTTAAGGAAGATGGCGTTGGTTTACGACTTATGAGTACTCTTAAAAACCTTAAAAATATTCTAAAAAATCAAAAGAAAATAATTATTGTAATTTCATCTATAAGAAAAATACACGAAAGTATTAAAAAAGATTTTCTGATTTTAGATGATCCGCTTCCTAATTACGATAATATCAAAAAAGCAATAGATGATTTTTTACAAAGAAATAATCTTGAACAAAACCTTTCTGAAAGTCTAAAAGACAGAATTATTCTTTCATCATTGGGTTTGACAATTGATCAGGTAAATAAAATATTTGCTAAAACAATTCAAAAAAATAAAAAATTAGATGAAAAATGTTTAAATCAAATTATTGCAGAAAAAAAACTGGTTATTGGTCAAAATAATGTTCTTGATTTTTATGATGTGAGTGAAACTATCAATAATGTCGGCGGATTAAATCAATTGAAGAATTGGCTTAAAATTCGTTCAAAAGCTTTTTCTCAAAATGCCAAAGATTACGGATTACCGCAACCAAAAGGCTTATTGATGCTTGGAGTGCAAGGTACCGGTAAAAGTCTGACAGCAAAAGCTGTTTCTTCGCTTTGGCGTTTACCACTTCTAAAACTGGATATTGGCAGAGTTTTTGGCAGTTTGGTAGGAGAATCTGAAAGTAGAATTAGAGAAGCTATCAAAATAGCGGAAACAATTTCACCCTGCATTTTATGGATAGATGAGATAGATAAAGCATTTGCCGGAATGGGTGGACAACAAGGCGATAGTGGAACAAGTGCACGTGTCTTTGGGACTTTGATAACGTGGATGCAGGAAAAGACAAAACCGGTATTTATTGTAGCAACTGCCAATGATATTAGTAAATTGCCGGCTGAAATGCTTCGAAAAGGCAGATTTGATGAAATCTTTTTTGTTGATATTCCAAATGAATATGAAAGAGAAGAAATTTTTAAAATACATATCGAAAAGACACAACGTGATATCCAACTTTTTGACTTAATAAGTTTAGTGGAAAAATCAAAAGAATTTACGGGTGCAGAAATTGAACAGGCTATTAAAGATGCAATGTATATTGCTTTTGCTGATTCTGAAAGAGAATTTACAACTGATGACATTTTAGTTTCTTTGCAAAATACAGTTCCTCTTTCTCAAATGAAAAAAGAACAAATTACCGAGCTTAGAAATTGGGCAAAAGAAAGTGCTAGAATGGCAAGTTATGAAGATATAAAGAAATCTATCAAACCTACAATATTAGACAATGAAATAATTTATTAGGAGGAAATATGTCGCATTTTAGTAAAATTAAAACAAGAATATCTAATAAAAAATATCTTATTCAAGCACTTAAACAGATGAATTATAATATCGAAGAAAATTCTAAATGTGTTGGATATAACGGTAATAAAATTGATGCCGATATTGTGATAAAATTGCCTGAAACTAATTATAATCTAGCTTTTATCAAATCGGATAACAGTTATGATTTAGTAGCTGATTGGTATGGTCTGAGAGGTTTGGATTCTAAGAACATAGTTAGCAAAATTGAAGAAAATATCACTATTATTGAAAATAAGATAAAGCAACAATATGCTTATAATAGTACTGTGGAGAGTTTGAAAGAAAAAGGTTTTAGTATTGATGAAGAGATTAGAGAAAATGGTGAAATAAGAATTAAACTTTCAAGAATTGTATAGAGGTAATTATGGAATATCAAAATATTGAAATTAAAATTGGAAAAAACGGAAAGGTATTTTTAGAGGTAAGCGGTGTTAAAGGGAAAAAATGTTTATTGCTGACAAAAGAGTTGGAAGAAGCATTAGGAGATATCGAGAATAGAGAATTTAAACCTGAATTTGATGATGAAGATTTTGATGAAGACAATATTTTAACAACTGAACTATGAAGTTAAGGATTCACAATTTTATTGAGAAAACTTCTGTTAATGGTCCCGGAATAAGGTTTGGATTATGGGTTCAAGGGTGTAATTTAAAATGTCCATATTGTTTTAATCCCCAAACTCATTCTTTTGACGGTGGTAAATTATACGAGGTAGAAGATATTTTTAATAAAATATTAGCCGTAAATGGAATTGAGGGAATATCTATTTCAGGAGGAGAACCTTTTTTGCAACCGAAACCTCTATTAGAATTAGTAAGATTAATTAAGGAAAATACAAATCTTACAATATTAATTTTCACCGGTTTTTATTTGTCTGAATTAGTTAAAAGAAGTCTTGCAAATAAAATTTTGACTTTTGTTGATGTTCTAATAGCCGGACGATATATTAAAGAAAAACAAATAAATGACTATTTACGTTCATCGGATAATCAACAAATTCATTTTTTGAGTGATAGATATACAATGCAAAATCTAAAGCAAAAATCAACTGAAATAATAATTGATGAAAAAGGGAATTTAGTTATGTCAGGTATTTTGAAAATTTAAAGATAAAATGGAAATAAGGAATTAATTTTCCGATTTGTATAACTTCTTCTGTATAAGCAATACAAAAGAAGTTATATTTTAGATCTTATTTTTAATTCATTATATGATAATAGATTACGCACTTTAATTCTTTTCTTCTTTGGTCGGTACAAAAAAACGAAAATAATAATGAAAAATATTTGATTCATTTTTTACCGGAATAACATTTTTTCCATCTTCAATATCTTGCAATTGTTGATTACCTCAACTATTCCAATACTTTGAAGCAACACACTAAATTCAATTAAAACATAGAATAATCGGCAGATTGTTAAGATAATTTTCTTTTTGTTCTTCTAACCCCGACTTCTACTTTCTTTTTGTTGCGATTAGCAAAAAACTCTTGTTTTCGTTGTTGTTTCTGTTTCTCGAATTCTTTCTTTTCTTTAGCATTCATTGGTTTATCGGTTTGAGGGAATGGATTATCATTGACCACTTGTATTTTTTGATTAATCAGCTTTTCGATATCTTTAATAAATTTATTTTCTTCAGGCTCACAAATAGAAATTGAAATCCCTTCATCTCCGGCACGACCGCAACGACCAATTCTGTGGACATAAGTTTCGGATTCATTTGGAATATCATAATTGATTACATACCGTAGTTTATCAATATCTATTCCTCTGGCAGCAATATCTGTAGCTACTAAAACTCGTATCTCGCCATCTTTAAATGCTTTCAATGCTTTTTGTCGTTGATTCTGACTTTTATTGCCATGAATAGCAGCACATTTGATTTTTTCTTTTTTGAGTTTACGTACAATTTTGTCCGCTCCATATTTAGTTTTGCTAAAGAGCAATACTTGTTTAATCTCATTGTTCGTAAGTATATGCAAAAGTAATTCGATTTTATTGGACTTATTAGTTTTATACAAAAACTGTTTTATTGTTTCAGCTGTTGAGGAAACAGGATCAACCGAAACTTTTTGAGGATTATTTAATATTTTATGAGCAAGACTTAAAATATTTTTGGGAATTGTTGCCGAGAAAAACAGTGATTGTCTCTCTTTTGGTAACTTGGTAATTATCTTTTTAATATCATGAATAAAACCCATATCTAACATACGATCAGCTTCATCTAAAACAAAATATTTCACATCTTTCAATGAAATATATCGTTGATTAATCAAATCAAGCAAACGTCCCGGAGTTGCGATCAAAACATCGACACCATGTTTTAAAGCTGTAGTTTGAGATTTTTGCGGAACACCACCAAAAATAACAGTATTTTTAACTTCCGTATATTTTCCATAGGTAGAAAAACTTTCTCCTATTTGGATTGCGAGTTCACGGGTAGGAGTAACAATCAACGCTAATATTTTCTTTTTATGACTTATATTCTCTTTTGTCAGATGTTGAATAATTGGAATTGCAAAGGCTGCTGTTTTTCCCGTTCCGGTTTGAGCGCTACCTAAAACATCTTTTTTATCTAAAATCAATGGTATTGCTTCAGCCTGAATTGCAGTTGGTTCTTTATAATTTTCTTCCTTTAGTGCTTTTAGAATTGAAGGGATTAATTCTAAATCTTCAAATTTTATTTTTTTCATTTATTTTTCTTAAACTTCCTTATTTTTACATTAATATCTTTGGTAATGGTTATATATCCTCCAATAATTTCTTCAAAAAATTGATTTCTCTTTTTAGGTCAAGAATTATTATTTCTTAAAACATAATAAGTTTGCAAGTTGGGTCCAAATTTTCAAGTATTAAAACATTAAAAAATATGTTGACCAATAAATAAGCTGATTTTAAAAGCTACTTCATAATTAAAATAAAGGAATTAAGTATGAAAATATTGAATTTAATGATAATCTCAGCGTTGCTTTTCTTCGGATGTTCAAAGAAAAATATCGATAATAAAGTTAATGAACCAGAAATTAAACCTCCCGATCCTTTTCATTATATAAGCGGAAAAATTGAAAAAGGGCAGTCTTTAGCTCAATCTCTAAATAAATATGATTTGGATAAATCTAAGGTTTACGAATTAGTTAATGCCTTAAATAAAAGCTACAATTTAAAATATTCACATCCTCAAGATTCTTTTAAAGTGGTTTTAGATTCATCTAACGTAATAAACGAATTTCAATATTTCCCTTCTAAAATTTTAAGCTATCAGCTTGAACGAGATTCAACTAATAAGTGGATTTGTAAGATTGATACTCTCAAAACAGAAAAGAAAATAGCTGTTAGTGAAGGTGAGATTCAAAGTTCTTTATATGCCGGTATGAGAAATTCCAACATTCCTCCTTCTGTAATAATGGAATTCACACAAATTTTTCAATGGGATATAGATTTTTTATTAGATACTAGAGTTGGTGATAAATTTAAAGTTATATATGAAGAATATTATCATGACGGAGAAAGAATAAAATCAGGAGATATTATCTCAGCCACTTACATTTCCGGAGATTATCACAATACGGCGTATTTATTTAAAAATTCTAAAGGCTTTAAAAAATATTATGATAAAGACGGTAAATCTTTTCAAAAAGCTTTCTTAAAATCACCTTTAAACTACACAAGAATTTCATCAAAATTTGGAATGAGATTTCATCCGATTAGAAAGAAAAAATTTTTCCATAATGGGGTAGATTTTGCTGCTCCCAAAGGAACACCGGTTGAATGCTCGGCTGACGGAACCGTAATTTATCGAGCTTGGAAAGGACCTCGCAGTACTAAAAAACACAAACACGGATATGGAAATACGGTAATAGTCAGACACGCAAATGGTTACAAAACTCTTTACGGACATCTTTCCGCTTATGCTAAACATTTACGGGTTGGACAAAAAATTAAACAACATACTATTATCGGATATGTCGGCTCTACCGGATTATCGACCGGTAATCATTTACATTACACAATTTACCATCATGGGAAAGCAATTGATCCTTTAAAATTGAAAAATGTTGCCGGACCTTCTTTGAAAAAATCTAAAATGGCAGAATTTCGACAATTTGTAAAATATGTGGATGACTTTGAAAATAAACAACTTATTGCAAAAAATGCAGAAGCAAAACAGAAGATAAATTAAAAAAGGAAAGTTTATACTTTCCTTTTTTTAGTGCTTTCAGTATTTTTTAGTGAATAAATCCTGTAATAACAAAATCCAACCCAATAATAAACAAGAAAATACCAAAGATTTTTTTTATTAATTTGGATGGTAATTTAATCGCAATATGAGCTCCGAAATAAGCACCGATAACTATACCTAAAGCAACAAAACCGGCGAGTTTAATATCAAAAAAACCGGCATTGTAATATTTAATAACTCCTGGCAATCCTACCGGTAAAAGTAAAGCTCCAAGAGAAGTTCCGGCTGCTTTTTTAGGGTTAAATTTCATTATTCCAACTAAAGCCGGGATAATTACTGCTCCTCCGCCAATACCAAAAAGTCCTGATAATATTCCGGCAAATATTCCAATAAAAAGAGCTATGAATCGCAATTTATGACCAACAAAATCAACTTCATTTTTGCCTTCTTTTTTTGAGACCAGATATTTAATTGCGATATATAACAGGAAAATACCATAAATTTGCTTTAATAAAATCGAGGGCATTGAAACGGCAATTTTAGCTCCACCGTAAACACCGATAAAAATTCCAAGAGCAATCAATGCTGCCACTTTTTTATCTACAAAATTAGATTTCGCATATTTAATAACGGCAAAAATACTAACCGGAAGAAGTAAGGCTGAAAGAGAAATGCCGTTAGATAATTTTTGAGAATATCCTAAGAAAAAGATTAACGACGGTACGATAATTACCCCTCCGCCAATTCCAAAAAATCCTGAGAGTAATCCTGCAACCAGACCAACAATTAATAAGGTTATGAAGATAAACATGGCTTTCTAATAGATATCAAAAACAGCTAAACGACCATCTAATTGTCCACTTACAAGAGGGATTTTTTGAGATGGTTTTAAACCGATATATTTTATTAATGAACGATCACCGAAATAGATATATGCTTTGGAATTTACACATTTGTTTTTAAGAAAATCACCAAAGTTTTTGTATAATACTTTAACTTTTTCCTTATTTTCCAAACGGATACCATAAGGTGGATTTGTAATGATAGTATGGTTTTCCAAATTTGGGAGATCTTCAAAATGTTTACTGCTCAAGACAACGTTTTTCCCATAAGGAATGGAGTCTAAATTTGTTGCTGTCGCTCTGACTGCCGAACGTAAAATATCATTTCCATAGATCAAATCTTTTGGTAATTCCCGAACTAAACTTTTTGATTTAGCACGGATTTTTTCCCAGATATTTTTATCATAATCCGGAAGATATTGGAAAGAATAATTTTCTCTTTTAAATCCGGTTGGGATTCTTGAATAACTCATTAAAGCTTCTGAAAGCAAAGTCCCTGAACCGCACATTGGATCGATTAATTTCGTTTTTCCATTCCATCCCGATATTTTTATGATGGCTGCAGCTAGTGTTTCTTGCATCGGAGCTTCAACAGATTCAATTCTATATCCTCTTTTATGAAGTGAAAATCCGGCTACATCAACATAAATTGTAGCGAAATTATTATGAATATATAAATGAAAAAGCAAATCAGGATTATGTTTATCAACATCCGGTCTTTTATTTTGAGCTTCATAAAAATAATCTGCAATTGCATCTTTCAATTTTAAAGCAGCATATTTTGAATGAGAAATATTGGAATTTGCTACTTTTGCTGAAATTGCGAAAGTTTGATTCGTTGTCAAAAGAGAATCCCATTCAATTTCCATCGCTCTTTTATATAAATATTTTGTATCGTGGCAACTAAATTTCATCAATGGTGCCAAAATGTGTGATAACAATTTTGATTGATAGACTATCCTATATAATTTTTCTTTGTCAGTCGTAAAAAAAACACCGCGATAAGCAGTTTTTATATTTTTAGCTCCAAATTCTTTTAATTCTCGTGCTGCAAACTCTTCCATACTTCCGGCTGTTTGAGCAAAATATTCGCCTGTTTCTAAGTATTCAAACATAATTCCTCTTTGTTTCTATTTTATTTAACTTAAACTAATTTATTCCATAATTTAGCAAGGTATTTCTAATTTGGTTTTATTATTTTTTCTGAGATTAAGTTCTTATTCCAGAAATTATTTTATCGCTTTTTTATCGCGAATAAATTTTATATCCCATTTAAATATTTTTTGATTGATTTTAAAGTCTTTCCCGATTTCAGGATGTTTTGAAATTAAAATCATAAATCCAATTACAAGTATTATTCCACATAAAATACTCATCGAACTGATGCTCCACCAAACTCCGTTTAGTCCTAATAATAATTTTGACGAAAGAAATATTGCGAGCGGAATTCTTAAAGAAGTTGTGAATATGGAGATTACAGCAGGAAACATTGTTTTGCCTAAACCGTTAAATCCACCGGCTGTCATAATCTCAACCATCATAAAAAGTTGTGAAAATCCTAATATTCTCATATAATCTGCTCCCATCGATAATGCTTCCGGATCGGGAATAAATAATGAAAAAAGAAATTTCCCCCAAAAAATTAATAATGAAGATGTGATTACGCCTAAAGCCGAAGTGATTCCTAAAGAAATATAATAGGTTCTCCAAATTCGCCCCCATTTTTTTGCTCCAAAATTTTGGCCGACAATAGCACTTAATGCAGAAGAAAGTCCGCTGGCAGTAGTCCAAGAAATGGCTTCAATTTGAGCTCCAACCTTTTGGATAGCAATTGGCATCGGTCCCCATTTGGCAATAATTCGGGCGAGAATAATCGAAAATATGGTAAATAATCCGCTTTGAACTCCAATCGGAATTCCTATTTTAATAATTTTAGAAATATATTTAAAATCCGGTTTTTTCAAAATAGAAAATTTTGGGATATTAACTTTTTTGTATTTTATGATTAAAATAAATTGAATAGTTACAAATATTTGCGATAAAACGGTTGCAATTGCTGCCCCTTTTACCCCGAGTCTGGGAAAATTTCCCAATCCGTAAATTAAAAACGGGTCGAGAATAGCATTAAAAATTAATCCGGTCAGACTTACGTAAAATGGCATTCTACTATCGCCGGAACCGTTGTAAATTCCGGACATTACAGGATTGAAAAAAGTAAAAGGTAAACTTAATGTTGCGACGCGAAGATATAAAATCGCATTAGAATTTACAACTTTATCCTGAATATTGAATATGGAAATAAGAAAATCTGAGAAATAGAAGGTAAATATGGAATACATCAATGACATAAAAATTACCAGCTGGATTGAGTTCTGAGCAAATTTTTCAGCAGATTTAGAATCTTTTCTCCCGATTGATTGAGCAATTCCAACTTCAGCTCCGATTTTTGCCGTAATGATAAATGCAAAAGCTAACCAGATGAAAAATCCGGCTGAACCAACCGAAGCAACTTCTGAACTGCCGAGCCTTCCAATCCAAATCATATCGGTTAAATTATACGCCATTTGGATAAATGATGCTCCCATTATCGGTAAGGCTAATTTTATCAAAGCCGGTGCAATTTTACCTTTTGTTAAATCTATTTCCAATTCTATCTCCTTTCCGTTCTATAAAAATTTAATTTAGCCAAAATTTTTTTTAGGCAAATCAAGTCAAGTTTATGACCAAACATTTCAAGAATTTGCAAAATAGTTTCTTTTTTCTATAAATTTTCTTGATTGGGAATTGGATGTTGCTTTAGAAATTAGAAATGGAAATAAAAATTTCCGTTGGATGCGTACTTATACTAAATACTGTCAAAAATAGGTTTAATTTAGTCAGCAATATATGTTTATTAACGAAATATATCCGAGAAAAATTTAAGATAGCATAATTTTTTTACTTTTTAACAAAATCAGGATACCATTTTTTCATACAATCAGGACACATTGTATGTGAAAACTTTATTTCAGGAAGACGTTCTGAAATATAATCAGCTGGTTTTACCCACGGACTTCCTTCTTTTTCATCATCTCGTATTTTTGAGCAACCTGCACAAATTGGAATAAATTCTTTTAATCCTTTTGTCTGCTCTGCTCCTCTTTGGAGAATTTTCATCATTTCTTTTTGTTTTGTAATATCACGAATTATTAAAAATTGAGCTTTTTCGCCTCGATAATAATTAGAATGTGATTTTATTTCAACAAATATTTTTTGTCCGTTTTTCTTTTGCAAAGAACTTTCAAAGACGATTCTATCTGGTTCTTCATTGCTATTTTTATCAATCATTTTCATCGTTTCTTTAGTAAATATTGCTTTGATATCCATCATTAATAGTTCCTGTTTAGAATAATTTAGCAATTGTGAAATAGCCTTATTTACATATACAAATTTTTGATTCTGAATAATAACTATTGCATCACTTGAATCATCTATCATTATAAGTTTTTCTTCACTTTCAGTTTTTTCTTTTATAAGACGGTTGATTTGCTTGATTAATATAATTGAAACCATTATTGTGATAAATATTAGGGAAAAACCAAGAAATATAAGAAAATTAAAATTTCTATGATTTGATATTGTTTTCTGCATTTTTAACTTTTCAATATTTATTTCGGCTTCAAAGAAAATTTGGTTAGCGTTTTCTATAGCTCGCATATATAAAGAATGTAATTTTTTCTCTTCAAGATTAATTTCATCGGAACACTTTTGAATCTCATCTGATTTGGTAAGAGTAATACATTTTTTGTTAAGCTCAATAATTCTGTTAAAAAAATGTTGGATATCTATTATAATGGGAGTAAGGTTGATAGCTTCAATAACAATTCCCTCATTATCTGGTTTCTTATAAGTCAGCGATTTATCTAAAAAATCAATCTCATTAAAATTATATTCAATTTTATAATTATAAGTACCACCATTTTGAAGAATTTTTAACATTTCAAAAATTCTTTTAATTAATAAATCATTTTCCTCTTTATAAATTTCATAATTTTTTGCATTTGATAAATTCAAAAGATGAGAAATATCCAGGTGACTCTTATTTAAATCATTAGAAATTAAACGTGCAATTTCTAATTTTGCTTCTTGATTTTGAATCTTTTTATCTATCGATTTAACTCTTTTCATGATAATGAAGTGCTCTATGTAAACAAATGAAATAAATGATAAAATAGATAAAAGAACAATTAAAACTATTTTTTCCAATATAGAATTTGCGAAATTTTTTTTCATCTTAGAACCCCAAAATATTATTTCTTAAAAAACACACGCTATTTACCGAAACCATATTTACGGAAAATATCTTTCCCGGCTGGGCTTTGTGCATATTCCATAAACCGTTTTGCAATCTCAGGATATTTAGATGTTTTTAATAAACCAATTACAAGTTTTTTTTTCCGAACAAATTTATCATCAATTTTTAATACCGTTAAATATTTTTTATGATTTTCTACAAAAGCTGCAGAGTACCAATTCATAACAATATCAGCTTTTTTATCTTTTAAGACTTGAAACAATTTTTTTGAATCTGTAGTTAATAGATAAGCATTTTTGATTACTTCTTTATAAATTCCTTTTTTTATAAGTACGCGTTGAGTCTCTTTCCCAATACTTCCACTTTCCGGATTTCCAATAACTACAGCTAAATCCTTTCTTTTAAAGTTATTCAAGTCAGAAGAAATGTTTTTTGGATTACCTTTTTGAACCATAATTGCAATTTTATTATATCCAACAAAAGCTGTATCAGAAATAAGTTTTTCCTTTTCGCATTGTTTGATATAAGAATCTGAGCCTGGGAAATACAAATCACCAATATTGTTGATTTTTAAAGATTTTAACAGATTGCCTGATCCTCCTTTGGTTACCAAGATTGTACAATCGTTTTCCTTCTCAATAATTTTTTTTATTTCCATGATGGGTTTAATCATTGTAGTTCCACAATAAATTAACAGTTCTTTCTTTTTGGGAGATGTTTGTTTTTTACTGCAAGACATAAATACAGTTATTGAAACTAATAATAATAAAATATATTTTTTATTCAATTTTTTATCTCCTTTTCATTTAGCGTTTTCTAAATCAAAAAAATAATTATGCTACAACAATCTAATTTATCCTAATTTTCCACTATTCCATTTCATTTTACTTGATTGAATTTTGTGTCAATTGATTTATGCTTCAAAACCGGTATCTTCAGAGATTTCCCAAAATAATTTCTTTTTTCTTCAAATTTTCTTGATCGACAATTTGATGTTGCTTTCAAATTGCAGAAACTAAATATTTTCACTTTCGCTATTTTTTGATAGTAATTTCCAACTTTTCATCGTGCTTGACTATGGGGATGCGTGTTAGGTACAATTCTAAAATTTATCCACATCAATTAAGAACAAATCTTCATTTTCCTTTTCGTATTGAATTAGATCGCTACTGAATCCGGATTTAGAAAAAAGAACAAAATATTCCTTTCTTTTTTTTGTTCCCCATTTGACATTCATACTTTTTGTTTGTAATTCTTTTAAAACACTTACTCCCACGTGCTTAATAGACCATTTGCATTCACCGAAAATTATATTATCACCACCAATTCCAACAATATCAATTTCATTATTTTTATCCCACCATCTTCCACATTTTTCAATTACAAATGGAAATTTAAATTTAAACATAATTTGTCTCGATAACGATTCGAAAACATTTGCAATAAGATATTTTAATTCACTCTCAATTTTTTTCTCAACATAATCCGTATTGTCAATTTCCAGATAACTTTGATATGGAAAAATAAAATGAAACCAGAACCTTAAAAAATTATCCTTAATAAAATATAATCCTTTTTTACTTTTAGAAGGGTTAGATTCTGTTATAGGAACTTGTTTATCAATAATGTCTAAATCTTGCATTTTTTTTAAGAATGATGTTATACTACTCGCTTGGACTCCCAACCTGCCGGTAATATTATTAAGTTTATGATTACCGGCAGCAATGACAGATAAAATTGAAAAATATGTCGAAACGTCATTAACCTCTTCTTGTAATAAAAATCTTGGTTCATAATACAGAAATTTATTTTTATTTAGAATTTCAGTTTTAATTGATTTATATAGATTTTTGCTTTGATTAAATAATTCTATGTATTTGGGAATTCCACCTGTAACAGTAAAGTGCTCAATCAACTCTATATTACTCAGTCCTTTATAAAATTCACGATAATGCGAGAACTCTATCTCTTGAAGTTTAATTTGAGCTGTTCGCCTGCCATAAAGAGGACTGCTATAAGCTAAAGTTTCACTATACATCATACTAATTAGTGAGCCACAAAGAATTATCATAATGTTTTTGGTTTTAAGTTTAGTATCAAAAATTCTTTGAAATATTGATGAAAAATGTTTATTTGATTTTACTAATGATTGAAACTCATCTATTGCAAGAACAAGTCTTTCTTCAGTATCCAATTTATCACTCAAATAATCAAAAATCAAATCCCAAGATTCAATAGTTACTTCTTTTAATAGTTTATCACCAAATGTATCGGCTAATTGATTTTGAAACCTTTTGATTTGGCCTTTTTCATTTTGAGTATCAGCAAAAAAGTATAATGATTTTTTCCCTTTTAGAAACCGATTAATTAAAGTTGTTTTCCCGGTTCTTCGTCTGCCGTAAATTACCACTAAAGATGAGGTATTTCGGTCAAATTCGGATTCCAAAAGTTCAAGTTCTTTTTCTCTGTTAATAAACATTATTTGATACTCCTTTTAATAATACAAATTATTATAATTCAAATTATTAAAAAATATATTATTTGTCAAATTGTAAATAATGTTTGGGAATGCCGAGCTTTTCTTTTCAGGTGTGAAACTGTTTGTTGGCGATTGTTTCTCATCTTCTTACTTCAAATCCTTCGGTAAGTTTAGTAAACCCGAGATAAAGCAAATTGATAATTCTGTCTTTTCTGCCGTTATCATCATAAAATAGATTAATTTGATAATGATTTCTAACTTTGGAAAAAGCTTCAAGGTTTAGAAATTAGGGTGTGGATGCGAGTCTGACAAATATTTCATTATCTTTACCGTAAATTAGATTAATCTCACTTATTGTTCTTTATTTGAAATACTTTGAAGGTCTTGAATCGCTGTTTTATCTTTGTAAACCATCCTATCCTTGACATATTTAGACTGTAAAAATTCTTTTATTCTATGAATTTAATAAATCCTAAAAATATAAAAAAAATAGAAAAACTGGTTGTTCGAAGCTTGTTTGTTTGGTTAATTTTCGTTTCTCAAAAACTTTTAGCGGAAACTTTGCCAATCAGTTCTACGGTTGTTGATACAATTTCCGTATCTGATTCTATAAAAGTATCTAAAAAAGATTCTCTTTCTTATTCGGCGGATTCGATATTCTTTAATGTGAAAAAGCAAAAGATTAAATTACTTGGAAATTCGGTGATAAAATATAAGGGTTCAACAATAAAATCCGATACTTTGATAATAAATAAAAAAGAAAATCATGCCTATTCCAAAGGAAATATTTCTCTTAGAGATAAATCGCAAAATTTAATTGGAGATGCCATTTATTATGATATTAAATCTCAATCGGGAATAATTGAAAATGGCGCCAGCAAATTTGATAAAGGCTTTTATTATGGGAAACAAATCAGGAAAATTGATAAAAACACTTATGATATAAGTAACGGAATTTTCACTACTTGTGATGCTCTTCACCCGCATTTTTGGATTCAATCAAAACAGATGAGAGTTTATAAAGGGGATAAAATTGTTGCTCGCCCGTTAACTTTTTATGTAAATCATTTTCCTCTATTTTATTTTCCTTATGCGACATTTTCTATCAAACGAGGAAGGCATTCCGGAATTCTTTTTCCTGAACCGGGATATAATAATCATGAAGGTAAATACATTAAAAATATTGCTTTATATCATTATTATAAGGATTATGTTGATTGGACATTAACTTATGATTGGATGGAAAAGACCGGTTGGGAATTTCATTTTGACAACAATTACATCAAAAAATATTTTTTTAAAGGTAAATTGAATTCGAGATTGATCAAAAAAACAATAACTCCTACGCATTCCGCTTATCAGTTTTATCTTTCGGAAAGACATCATCAGGATTTTGTGAATAATTCAACTTTTGATTTGAATTTGAATTATGCCAGCAGTAAAGATGTTATGGAAAATGATATCGATCTTGATAACAGAACTTCTCAAAAAATGACTTCAACCTTTAGTTATCAAACAAAATTATTTAATAGAAATCTTTCCACAACAGGATCTTATACCGATGATTTTACAAAAGAAATAAAGACTATAATTCTTCCAAATATTTCTTATAGTTTACCGTCAAAACCGTTGAGTGAAATTTTTCGAGCCTATAGAAAATCTCCAATTTTTCAAAATATATCGTTAAGTTATCGGGTGAATGCTCAACAAATAGGAAGAATAGAATCAAAAAATCCCAGCTTTGCCGATATTATTTATCAAACGGAAAAGGATTCTTTAAATCAATATATAAATCAGCATAATGCAGGGATTAAACAGCATTCTGATATTCAATTTAATACAAATATTAAATGGTTTAATCTCAAAAATACGATTAACTATAATGAAGTTTGGTTTGACCGCGATTTGCAAAATCACAAATTGGTGAGAGGTGCTGATTATAGTACTCGTTCTAATCTAAGTTTTTCAATTTTTGGAATAAAAAAGTTCAAAAATTTTTATGTTTCTGCAATTCGTCATATCATAAAGCCAAATGTTGGTTTTAGTTATTATCCTGATTTCAAAGAAAATGACAAATTTTATCGATTTGGAAGCATTTCTTTAGCGACAGGTAAAAGATCGCGAAATTTTTCTTTTGGAATTGGAAATACTTGGCAGGTGAAATTAGCTAAAAAAGGTGATAAAAAGAAAGAAGTTAAAATAAATAATTTGATAACAACCAGTAGCAGTTTAGGATATTCTTTGGATAAAGATGGGCGAAAATTTAGTGATATTAATCATAGAATAAATTTTAATCCAAAATCTTTTAGCAGTGATGTCCTTAATTTTAACTATCACAACTCTTTTACAATTACTGAAGATGCTTATGATTTTTCCTTGAAAAGTAAGACAATTAGTACGACCGTAAATTTTTCCGGAAAATCAGATACATTTGATTATTTCCCGGTAGAAAAAAATAAATTTAAGAAAAGTAAGTTTATTGAAGCAGATTCCACGGTTACAGATTCTACATCTAATATTTCGAAGGAGAAAAAATCTTCCGGGAGTTGGAAATTTTCTCTCACAAATTATTATAGTAAACGTAAATCTTCATCAAATTATACGAATTCTTTGCGGCTTAATTGTAATTTCAATATCACCAAAAATTGGACTATCTCATATTCTAATTATTATGATTTATACAAACATAAACTTATATCTAATTCAATTCAAATAAATCGCGAGATGCATTGTTGGAGACTTTCTTTCAAATGGTATAAAAGTGGTGATTATTGGAATTATAGTTTGAATTTCTTTAATATTAAATTGCCGACAGATTTGAAATTTAAAACAAGTGATAACGGAAGGTCATAAATGTCTAAATATATTTTTCTTGATAGAGATGGAACAATTAATTATGATGATGAAGGTTATATCGCGAAACCTGAGGATTTTAGACTTTTTCCTTGGACGATTAAAGCTTTAAAAATCCTTATTGAAATTGGCTATGAAATTGTGATTATTTCCAACCAATCCGGAATTGCGAGAGGATTTTATACTTTTGCAGATGTAGAAAAAATTCATAAAAAAATGCTGGATATTTTTCATCAAAATGAGATTAAAATAAAAGAGATTTTTGTTTCACCTTATCTTAAAGAAGGGATTATTGAACCATTTAATATTGAGCATGAAGATAGGAAACCCGGTATTGGCTTTTATAAAAAATTTGTGAAATATAATACCGTGGATAAACACAAATCTTATGTTATCGGTGATTCTTCTAAAGATTTTAATTTTGCAAAAAATGCCGGTTTGAAATCAATTTTAGTGCTTTCCGGTCATGGGAAAAATCATTTTGAAAAAGCTATTGAAACAAAAAATTATCCTGATTTTGCAGTTGAAAATTTATTGAGTGCCGCAAGATTAATCCAAAAATTGGAGAGAAAATGAATCTTATAAAAATTAGAAAAGATCTTCACAAAATTCCTGAATTGGGATTTAAAGAATTTAAAACTCAAGCTTATATTATGAATATTTTGAAGCAATTTCCTTTAATTTTACACACTTTCGATTTCACGGGAATCGTTGCTGAATATAAAAAAAATGACGGAGATTATTTGATTTTTAGAGCTGATATGGACGCTTTACCAATTACTGAAGAAACAGGATGCGGATTTGAATCTATCCATAAAGGTAGAATGCACGCTTGCGGACACGATATTCATATGACAATTTTACTCGGATTAATCGAAAAAGTTCTAAAAATAAAACCTGATCAAAATATATTATTTGTCTTTCAACCTGCCGAAGAAGGAGAAGGCGGAGCAGCAAAGATTATCGAGACCGGTATCTTTAATAATTATAAAATATCGGCAGCCTTTGCTTTACATGTTTATGGGAAATTACCGATTGGAACAATTTCCACAAAATCCGGAATATTTTTTGCCAATGCTTCAGAATTCAATATCCGGTTTGAAGGGAAAACCGCCCACGTAGCATTTCCTGAAAACGGGAAAAATTCTTTTGCCGCTTCTATTGATTTTTATCACGAAATGAAGAAAAAACTGTCTCAAAGATTCGGTAATAAATATATTTGCGAAATTGGAAAAATTTCAGCCGGTCAAGTTAGAAATGCAATTCCCGATAAAACTGTTTTTGAAGGGACAATGAGATCTTTTTCAAATGAAAATCAAAACGAAATGAAAAATATTTTGCGTGAAATTGCTCAAGAAATTCAAGCCAAAACAGATGTCAAAATTATACCGGAATTCTTATCAGATTACGTCTCAGTAGATAATAATGATGATTTATACCAAAAATTTGTTGCAAAAATAAAAGATTCAAAATATCAATTTTTAGAAGCAAACGCAGTTATGACCGGAGAAGATTTTGGCTTTTTTACAAAGAAATTTCCGGGATTACTTTTTTGGCTCGGTGCAGATAATGGTGATCATTATGATTTGCATTATTCAAAATTCCTGCCTGATGAGAAAGCAATTGAAGTTGGAATTGATGTTTTGTGGAAAATGATTGAATAAGAAAAGACTTTTACCACAAATTACCACGAATTTTTTCGAATTACCACGAATTTAAGAGAAGAGAAGAAAAGTAAAAAGTAAAAAGAAAAAAGTAAAATAAAGAAGTGCAACGACTTTGTAAGTCGTTAAAAACAAAATTAAAGAACATCGGAATGTACGACCAGCGGGAGTTCTTCCGATTGTTCGACTTTGAAGGACAACCACAAATTACCACAAATTACCACGAATTTTTTCGAATTAACACGAATTTAAGAAAGAAGAAAAGAAAAGTAAAAAGTAAAAACTAAAAAGTAAAACAAATAAAGAAGTACAACGACTTTGTAAGTCGTTAAAAACAAAATTTAAGAACATCGGAATGTACGACCAGCGGGAGTTCTTCCGATTGTTCGACTTCAAAATTAAAATGAATAATGAACAATGAATAATTAGGTAGGAAAGAAGATAATAAATGTAAAATGAAAAATAACCACAAAT
>JAMOQM010000089.1 GCA_027064005.1 Candidatus Cloacimonadota bacterium
TAGCATTCCGATAATTTTTCGTAGCTAAAATCGTTTGCATAATTTAAGGTAATTGTTAACAAAACAAATATTACCGCTATAACTTTTTTCATTTTCTCCTCCTAAATTTTATCTCTTATGAAAACATAACCTCCAAAATCTCATTGTTACTCCCTGTAATTTTTAATTATTTGCAAATTTACGGTTGAGAAAATAAGAGTCAATATCTTTTTTTAAGAGGTTAATTATTTCTATAAATTTAAAGAAAACTTACAACAAACTTTCACGGACAGACACAAAAATGCAGAGACAAGGTAATCTTATCTCTACAATATTAATTTCCCAAATCCCTTGTACCCTAAACCTTGCATTAACAGGACTTCCTCATCGGTTAACTTATTGGATTTTCTGCCCGAAAGGGAGTTTCTGGGAAATCAGCAAAGCAAGGATAGGAATCGTCGCCTTCTATTTCATCAAAAGGCATTTTTTGACATTAACGTCTTTTCCATCTACATTCAATTTATAAAAATAAACACCGGAGCTGACATCTTGATTTTTATCGTTCTTTCCGTTCCAAATAAGAGAATGTTCCCCTTTTGGATATTTCTCATTGGTAAGAGTTTTAACTTTCTGGCCTTTGATATTGTAAATTGTCAAATCAACATTTCCTGATTTTGGTAAATCAAAAGAAATGGTGGTGCCGGAACCACGATTGGAAGAGGAATGGAACGGGTTTGGGTAATTTTTCATTGCATACTTGTTTAACGGATTAATATTAATATCACCGTTTGCCGTAATATTGTATGAAAAAACCGAGATACATTCCGCTTGAATGACATACAGATAATTTATCCCGTCTCTCTCAAATGTTGTGAATGTGGGATAGTCCGAGTTTAATTTTATCATACTTTCTTTATTTAAAACACCGCTGGGATTGTTATGAATATCATAAATATTCAAAGCATAATAACCTCTGGTTAATAGCATATTGTTATCAATTATTGAAAATGGCTCATACCCTCTTGTTTTAGTTGCAAACAATTCTTGAGAATCCAGGTTATTAATGTTATAATAATGCACATAACTCGCGGCATCATATGCGTTATAAGTTATAACTTCAAAATATGGATCCGAATAATTAGCGAAATAAACAGTCTCATTATTAGGATTAATCCCTTGAACTTGTCCTAAAGGTTCCGGGTCGTTCTCCGCAAATCCCGAAAATCCATAAGGTTTTAAATTTAACTGATCATTGAATATATAGAAATTATCATTCTTAAAAAAACCGAGTAAATTAAAAAAAAAGGTATTTTCGCTTTTTGAATATGAAAACAACAATTCAGCGTTATCGTCTGAACTAAAATCGTATTTCATGATTTGTATATCAGTTAATGGATATGTCTGCCCCAAAATATATATGACATTCTTTGATTCTTCAGGGTTAGATAAAACTGTAATTTTACTATAATTCAACGGTACTTCGTACAATAAATATGGATTATTTATATCAGAAATATCATATTTTGCCAAAAAATCCAATCCCATATTATTTTTATACGAAAAAATCAATCTATCTTGTTGAGAAAATATTATTTTCGAATGTATTAATTTATTTGGAAATATTTTTGTTTCAAACAAAGGATTTGCAGGATCTGATAAATCAAAAATCGCAATTCCTCCATACCATAACGGCATATATAATTTATTATTTCTGATTGTAAAATACGGAGACTTTACATTATTATCCCAATGAAATCCTAAAAATTCCAAATCAGAATTATCAAAACTCATCTTCAAAATTCCTTTAGCCAATGTCCCCATATATAAATAATCCCCTGTATCAATTATTGGATTGGGGAAGACTGATAACCAATAATTTGAAAAATATTTTCTTTCTACAAATATCGGATTATTAATATCTTCAATATTAATAATGTCGATCCAACGATTGTCCGGGATCAAAAGATAGTTACCTTTTTTAATGCACCCGCCAAATTTA
>JAMOQM010000090.1 GCA_027064005.1 Candidatus Cloacimonadota bacterium
ATAGAGAATAATGAAAAGAATGATGGCGATTTTATATATTTGAAAATGATATGTTGCTCCGGCAAAAATGATAACTAAAATCCCGATAACAAATGTTACGTTCATTGCTTTTGTTATTGATTTCATTTTCTTTTGAAATTTGCCCGAATTTTGAGATGCAAAAGCTGTTAAGAAAAATAAGAAGAAATAGACAATTGCCACTAAAATTGATGATCGCTGTTTTGCTGAAAAAGTTAGTAATATCGGGATAGAAACGATTGTTGATTTTAATAACGGTTGAAGATAGTCCTTCACACTTTTGAATGCTGCAGCGAAAATCGAGGAACTGAAAATACCTTTTCTAAAATCATTGGAAATTATGAAACCTCTAAATGATGAAAAAGCCGATTTGCCGGAAATTTTCATCCTATTTCCATTTAACTCATTTGGATAAGATGCCATTAAAAATAATTCCAAAATATAGGGAATAATAGAAGCCAAAAATACTATTCTGTAACTTCCTGAATAAAGAACCAATCCGCCGGCAATTAATGATGATAACGCAGAACCTCGTTGCGACCAACTTCTTGTGTGTCCGTAATATTCTGTTTTTAAATCGGATAAACCTTTGATTTTCAAATACTGCACGATCATAGCTTTATGAGTTCCGGAACGAAAAGCTTCGCCACTTGCAAAAATAATCATGGCTAAAATATAATAGTAAAAATTAGATGAAAAGTAGAAAATAATAAAAGATATAATATAGGAAGTAAAAGAAGCTAACATGGCATTTTTTCTTCCAATTACGTCCGCAATAATTCCGGTTGGAATTTCTAAAATTGTGGTGGTCAATTCCCGTATTGAAATTAAAACACCAATTTGTAAAAAACTTAGTCCGACTTCTCTAAAAAAAAGGATAATAAAAGGGTCGAAAAATCGTAAATTTTTTAGGAATCCATAAGAGCAAAATTTAAAATACTGTAAATCTCGCGGGAACATCTTATTCTAAAATATTTTCAGGGAGATTGATTATTTCGAGGTCGGAAATTTTGGGTATTTCGAGATTTGGAGAATAAAACAACAAAATCTTATCCAATTTATTTTTATCAAATTCTATATTTATTTCGGATAAAATTTTACGTTTGTTCTTATTCAAAAAGGCTAATTTTTTATCTAAACGGTTTGAAATTGAGGTTGGGAAAAAGATATTTTTTTTCATAATAATCCAATCCAATCTTAAATAATCTAAAATTAATTCAGGAGTAAAATCATTTTGTATTTTCAAGAAATCCAATAAAATTTGTGTGAGTTTATCCCATTTTTTAATTTTAATATCCAGCTTATTTTCTATAAAATAATTCAAAAGTGATTCCCAAAAAACTATCGGACGAGGGAAGAAATGCAGAATATATTGCAGGCTTAATTCGTATTTATTTGAGTTTTTGTAATTTTCTAAAAGTTCTTCCAATTTTTTTATGTAAGTTATTTCTTTGAAAGAAATCCATTTATTGGAGATGATTTCATAAGGTGCTGATTCAAAATAATTTAAATCATATTCTTTAGATTTTTCTTCTAATTCCGTTCCGTGGAGAACTTTCAAAAAACCTAATTGAAATTTATCGGCATTCAGTTTATAAATATCATCAAAAGAATTTCTGAAAGATTCGTAATCTTCATAGGGGAGACCTACAATTTGATCAACGTGAATATGGATATTGTTCATTTTTTTTAATTTTAAGACGTTTTTTCTAATTAAATCGGTGTCGGAAACTCGATTAATTTCAGTTAGAGTTTTAGGGTTTGTACTTTGAATTCCAATTTCAAATTGGAATTTCCCTCGTGGAACCGTTTCTAAAAGTTCAAAATCAGCTTCATTCAATAATCCGGGATGAATTTCAAAATGAAATTTAGCGTTTTTATCTTTCAAATATTCCCAAATTTTCTTTGCTAAAACTCGGTCGGCATTAA